>CAZTGQ010000031.1:0-828 GCA_964613345.1 uncultured Acidaminococcales bacterium
TAGGCATTTCGATCCTGTCATCGCACACCATTAATATAACACTCTCTGTGAGAGTGTTATTTTTTTATCCACAGGGTATAATTATACCTCTTAGCTTGCGTGAGTGCTGGCTTTTAGGATATAATTATAAGAATAACCAATATAAATAGGAAGATAGCGCAGAGAAAGGATTAAAATTATGTTATTTACAGATAGAGCGAGGATTTATGTAGAAGCAGGTGCTGGCGGTGATGGAGCCTCCAGCTTTAGAAGAGAAAAGTATGTTGCTTGCGGCGGTCCTGACGGTGGCAATGGTGGCCGTGGCGGCAGCGTTATTTTAGTGGCGGACAAGAATTTAAATACGCTGGTAGATTTTCGTTACAAGCGCAAGTTTGTAGCTAAGGCCGGTACTAACGGCGCTGCCAAAAACTGTACTGGAGCTAAGGCAGATAACATTATCGTTAAGGTTCCCTTGGGGACTTTGGTGAGAGATGATGTGACCGGAGTGGCTTTAGCTGATTTGGTCAATGATGGTGATGAATACGTAGCAGCTCGTGGTGGTCGTGGCGGCAAGGGCAATGCTTGCTTTGTGACCAGCACTAAGCAAGGTGTTACCTTTGCAGAAAAGGGAGAGCCGGGCAATAATCTTTGGCTTAAGCTAGAGCTTAAGCTTTTAGCTGATGTGGGCATGGTGGGCTATCCCAGTGTGGGTAAGTCCAGCATTGTAGCACAGGTATCTGCAGCTCGTCCGGAAATTGCAGCGTACCATTTTACTACTCTTACACCTGTTTTAGGGGTGGTTCGTCTAGATCAGGAAAGAAGCTTTGTCCTAGCAGATTTGCCAGGACC
>CAZTGQ010000031.1:852-11236 GCA_964613345.1 uncultured Acidaminococcales bacterium
GCTTAGGTCATGATTTTTTACGACATATCGAGCGGACTAAGGTTATCCTGCACATTATAGATGTGGCCGGCGTAGACGGTAGAGATCCTATTGAGGATTTTGAGAAAATTAATAATGAGCTGAAGCTTTATAGCGAAAAGCTTTCCCATAGACCACAAATTGTAGTAGCCAATAAAATGGATTTGCCGGACGGCGCAGAAAATTATGCCCTTTTGGAGCAGTATGTTACGTCTAAGGGCTACCCCATTATGAAGGCCTCTGCTGCGACCGGTGAGGGACTTAAGGAAGTCATGTTTAAGGCCTATGAGCTTCTAGCACAATATGTGCCAGAGGACGATCAAGAGGTTGTGGGAGCAGATAACGAGGTTGACCCGGATAGCTTTGAAGTAATAGTACCCGGCGAGGATACCGATTATCAAATCAAGGGTAAAAATATTGAGCGCTTAGTGGCCATGACTAACTTTGATAATGACGAGGCTCTTTACCGTTTCCAATTGATTTGGAAACGACTGGGTATTGAGGAAGCTTTAAAGGCTAAAGGCATACAAGAAGGACAGAGCGTAAGAATTAGAGATATGGTTTTTGACTATAAAGAACAATAGGGTGATACCATGAAGAGGGCACTGTTAAAAAAAGCTAAAAGAATTGTGGTGAAGGTTGGTACTAGTACCATTACTTATCCTAACGGCAAAATGAACTATGATAAGATAGAGCGTTTAGCTAGGGTCTTAGCGGACCTGAATAATCAGGGCAAGGAGGTTATTTTAGTTTCCTCCGGTGCCGGCGCTGCCGGCAGAGCTAGATTAGGGCTAACTGCTAAGCCTAAAACAATTCCCGGTAAGCAGGCTGCTGCTGCCGTGGGACAGGGCATCATTATGCACATTTACGAGCGCATTTTTGGCGAATACGGCCAGGTAGTAGCGCAAATTCTTTTAACCAAGCTGGATGCTGTGGATAGACATCGCTATAGTAATACCAGAAATACTTTTCAGGCTCTTTTAGAACAAAAAGTAATTCCTATTGTTAACGAAAATGATGTAGTAGCTATTGATGAATTTAAAATTGGAGACAATGATAATCTTTCTGCTTTAGTAGCAGGCATTGTGGATGCAGACGTGGACATATTGCTTTCTGATGTGGATGGCTTATATACAGCTAACCCTCAAAAGGATAAAAATGCTCAGCTCATTTCAGAAGTGGCGGAAATTACCCCAGAGATAGAGGCAGTAGCTGGCGGGGCAGGCTCTGTAGGAGGCACAGGGGGAATGTATACCAAGCTAGAGGCTGCTAAAGCTGCTGTTAGTACCGGTATTAATTTAGTAATTGCCTCCGGTGAGGATCCCAACATTATTCGTGATATTTTAGATGGCCAGCAGGTGGGCACATTTTTCCTTTCTAAGGAAAACAGATTGCAGTTTAGAAAGCGGTGGCTAGCCTTTGGCGCACGTATTTTAGGCACCATTACCGTGGATGCAGGTCTGGGAAAGGCCGTGAAGCGTAGAGGCAGCTGTAGCGTTTTGCCGGTAGGTATTACTAAGGTATCCGGTGTATTTGACAGTGGAGCCACGGTAAGCGTAGTGGATGAAAACGGTCACGAGCTGGCAAGAGGCTTAGTGAATTATAATTCTGAGGATACTACGAAGCTTATTGGTGCTAAAACAGAAGCTATTGAAAAACTAATTGGACATAAGCATTTTGATGAAATTATTCATAGAGACAATTTAGTGGTTTTATAGGGGGCGAGTAGTATGTATGAAAAAGGTCAGGTGCGTCAACAGGCACAGCTAGCTAAGGCGGCTACAGTAGCAATGGGACTATTAGATTCTGCTACGAAGACGCAAATTTTAGAGCAGATGGCAGATAGTATTTTAGCGCAACAGGATTTTATTTTGGCGGCTAATGCCAAGGATATGGAAGCTGGCAAGGCTAAGAAGCTTAAAGCGTCCTTTTTGGACCGCTTGCTCTTAACTAAAGAACGTTTGGCAGATATTGCTACAGGTCTTAGACAGGTGGCGGCTTTGCCGGACCCTGTGGGAGAAATCATAGGTGGTTGCACTAGGCCTAATGGACTTACCATTACCAAGGTGAGAGTTCCGCTGGGGCTTATTGGTATTATTTACGAGGCAAGGCCCAATGTCACAGCCGATGCCATTGCTTTAACTATTCGCAGCGGTAACTGTGTTATTTTAAAGGGTGGCAGTGAGGCTATTTGTTCCAACAAGGCTATCAGTGATGTTTTAATTAGAGCCGGTGAGAGTAAAGGCTTGCCCTCAGGAGCAGTGCAGTTCGTGAATATTGCCGATAGGAATGCGGTGGACGAGCTAATTCATTTGGATGGCTTGGTGGATTTAGTCATTCCCAGAGGCGGGGCAGGACTTATTCAAAGCGTGGTGAAAAATGCTTCTGTACCGGTTATTGAAACAGGTGCAGGTGTATGTCACACCTATGTGGATGCTGCAGCTAACGTAGAAATGGCAGTGAATATCGCTTTTAATGCTAAGGTAAATAGACCTTCTACCTGTAATTCCATGGAAACGCTTTTGGTGCATAAGGATATTGCACCTAAGTTTTTGCCCCTGATGTTAGCTAAATATAAGGAAGCTCAGGTTACAATTTTTGGCGATAAGGCAACTCAAGACTATGGACAGGAAATTCAAGCTGCTACGGAGGAAGACTGGAGCACGGAGTATGATGATTTAAGACTTAGTGTGAAGGTTGTTAACAGTCTGGAGGAAGCCTTAGAGCATATTAGAAAGTATAGTACTGCTCATTCTGAAGCCATTGTGACGGATGATTATGCTACCGCCAGAAGGTTTCAAATGTTGGTGGATGCGGCAGCAGTGTATGTAAATGCTTCTACCAGATTTACAGATGGCTTTGAATTTGGTTTTGGTGCAGAAATTGGCATCAGTACCCAAAAGCTTCATGCCAGAGGCCCCATGGCGTTACCGGAGCTGACTACTATTAAATATTTGATTAATGGCACAGGACAAATTAGAAAATAAAAAAACACAAAAATGCCATTTTTTTCTTGTATAGTAGGGTAAAAGCAATATAGGAAGAGAGGGGCAATGAAAGTGGATTTTTTACGGAAACATAAAACCTTGTTAATTATTATTCTTGTGGTTGTTCTAGCGGCAGCAGGAGGCTATAAATATTATCAATACAAAAAAGCACAGGAAGCTGCCAGTGCTCTTAAGACTGCTAAAGTGGAGCAGGGAGATATTAAGTCTACAGTTTCAGCAACCGGTGCTTTGACCGCTTTAAACAGCGTAGATATCAACTCTAAAATTACGGGCCGTATAGTGGCTGTTTATGTGACGGAAAATCAGCAGGTCACTGCCGGTCAGAAATTAGTTAAGCTAGATGACACTTCTCTTTTAGCTACCCAGAAACAGAAGGAAGCTAAAATGATTGATGCCAAGGCTACCTATGATCGCTATGCTACTCTTTTAAGTACAGGTGCAATTGCTAAAAGCACCTTTGATACTGCTGAAGCAAATTACATCGTGGCTAAAGCAGAGTATGATCAGGCTGTGTCCAATACCAATGATACGCTGATTACTTCTCCTATTGCAGGATCTGTTATTGGTAAGCCTACCCCTGTAGGTCAAACAGTATCTTCAGGTATTTCAGCACCTCAGGTTTTAATGAGCGTAGCTACCTTGGATAAAATGCAAATTGAATTAATGGTGGATGAGTCCGATATTGGCCAGATTATTGATGGTCAGAAGGTGGACTTTACTGTAGATGCTTATCCGGATAGAACCTTTACCGGGGTGGTGACTTTAATCAGCCGTAGCGCTACAACTACTAATAATGTAAATTATTATAAATGCTATGTAGATGTGGATAATGCTGATGGGAAGCTTTTGCCTACCATGACAGCCAGAGCTACAGTGGTGGTTAAGTCCCTCCAGAATGTTTTGTCCGTGCCTCTTAATTGCTTGAGGCTTAAGGATAAATCTCGCTACGTGCAAACCTATGATGCCAAAACAGGTGAGATTAAGGATGTGGCGGTGACGGTTCTGCTAACCGGAGATGACAGAGTTGCTGTCAAGGGAGATTTAGCTGCCGGTCAAGAGCTTTTGGTGAAGGAAGTAAAAGCTACTAATAAATCCAAGAGCCCCATGGGCGGACCGCGCATGTAGGGGGTGTCACAGTGGAAGTCATTGAATTAAAAAATATTAAGAAAACCTACGTAATGGGTGATGCTACGGTTCATGCCTTAGATGACGTGACTGTTAATTTTGAGCAGGGGGTTTTTACTTCTATTGTAGGACCTAGTGGTAGTGGTAAATCTACCATGATGAATATTTTGGGTTGTCTAGATCGTCCCACTTCAGGACAATATTTCTTGGATGGTAAGGACGTTGCTCAGTATACAGACGATGAATATGCCCTTACTCGTAATCAAAAGATAGGTTTTGTTTTTCAGAACTTTAATCTTCTGTCCCGTATTTCTGCTTTGGAAAATGTAGCAATGCCCTTGATTTATGCCGGCGTGGACTACAAGGAAAGAACTGAAAGGGCCAGAGAGGCCTTGACTGCTGTGGGCCTAGGAGAAAGAGTGGAGCATAAGCCCAATGAAATGTCCGGTGGACAAAGGCAGCGTGTGGCTATTGCCAGAGCCTTAATTAATAATCCGTCCATTATTATGGCGGATGAGCCTACCGGCAATTTAGATACCAAGTCCACTTTGGAAATTATCGATATTTTTGCTAAGCTCAATGAAGACGGTAAAACAGTTATTATGGTTACCCATGAGCCTGAGCTAGCTGCTATGACTCAACGTATTGTGACTATGCGTGATGGTAAGCTAGTGAAGGATGAGCGAAGGAGGTAGCAGCTTGTTTCGTGAATGTGTAAAAATGGCGGTAGAAGGAATGCTGGCAAGCAAGCTAAGAACCTTTCTGACCATGCTGGGAATTATAATTGGTGTAGGCGCTGTTATTGCCATGGTGTCTTTAGGCTTTGGTATGCAGGAACAGGTGAAAGCCAGTATTTCTAGTATGGGTAGTAATCTTTTGATAGTTACCTCCGGCGGTCGTACGGCCTCCGGTCAAAGAATTGCCAGCGGCAGTGGTGCTAAGCTGACTTACGATGATGCTAAGGCCATTGAAAAAAATGTCGAGGGCATCAAATACGTAGCACCTGGCGTGCAATCCACTTACCAATTGGTAATGGGAAATCAGAATTGGAATTCTCAGGTTCAAGGCACTACGCCCAATATCATTGACATCAGAGATTATAAAATCACTGAGGGTAGAATGTTTACCGAAAAGGATTTAAGTGCCAGAGCCAGAGTTTGCGTTATTGGTCAGACTATTGTGGATAATTTGTTCCCAGAGGGTAATCCAGTGGGTAAAATTATGCGTATTAATAAGCAGCCCTTCCAGATTATTGGAGTTTTGGGCTCTAAGGGACAGTCCTCCATGGGTCAGGATCAGGATGATTTGGTTTATATCCCTTTGACCACTGCTATGCAGAGGATGATGGGTATTACCAATATTAGAAATATTACTATTCAATGTGATAACGAAAATACCGTTGACACAGCTCAGGCAGATATTATTACTCTTTTACGGCAAAGACATAGGATTAAGGAAGGCGGCGATGATGATTTTACTGTAGGAAATCTGGCCGCTCTTATGGAAACCATGGAGGAAACTACAGGCACCATTACTTTGCTTTTAGCTATTATTGCGGCAATTAGCCTAGTGGTAGGCGGTATAGGCATTATGAATATTATGCTGGTTTCTGTTACGGAAAGAACCAGAGAAATCGGTATTCGTAAAGCCTTAGGTGCTACCTATCGTAATATTTTACTGCAGTTTCTTATCGAAGCAGTGGTTATTGGCGTTTCCGGTGGTATGATAGGAACTGTTTTCGGTGTTGCGGTGGCTACTGTTATTGCCAAGTTTGTGGGTTGGAATGCTGTTATTTCTCTTTGGTCCATTATTATTGCGGTGGTCTTTTCTGTGGGTATTGGCCTTTTCTTTGGTATCTATCCTGCCAAGAAGGCTGCTCTCTTAGACCCCATAGATGCTCTGCGGTATGAATAAAGGAAAACCTACCTGGAGGCAATGCCTCCGTGGTTTAAAAGAGTTCTCCCAGAGAGAAAAAACGGTTTTTGACCTTAAGGATAGAATTAAGGCTTTGCTGTTTTTAGGTTGCCTTAGCTACGGCTTACTAAAGCTTGTAGAATGGGTGCTAAATTGATATAATAAGGAGCGTAGAACAGCTATGGTGAAAAAGCTGGGCATTATGGGAGGGAGCTTTGATCCCATTCATAAAGGACATCTTGTAGCCGCTGAGGCCATGGAAAGTGCTCTGGGCTTGACTCAAGTACTTTTTGTGCCTGCCTATATTTCCCCCTTTAAATTGGGGAAGGGTAGAGCCTCCGGCAAAGACAGATATGCCATGGTTGAGCTAGCCATAGCAGGGCATCCTTCTTGGCAGGCTACCACTATGGAGCTGGAAAGAGGCGGAGTGTCCTATTCCTATGATACTATTGTGGACCTTAGAAAGCTTTATGGACCGGAGTGGGAGTTCTACTTTTTAGTTGGGGCAGATTCTATTTGGAGTCTGGATAAGTGGTATCGTATTAAGGAGGCCTTGGATTTATCCACATTTTTGTAAGCTACAATACCAGGCTACATGGATTAGATGGAAGGATTAATTAAAACATAAGCAAAAAAAAATTTAACAAATATTTTATGGCTTCAAACGCCTGCTTTAGAAATATCTTCTACTGAGGTGAGGGACAAGATGAGTCACAAGCAATCCATAGAAGAATTTGTGCCTAGGGCAATAGTAGAGTATATGAGACAGAGAGACCTCTACCGCCAATAGAGGTTTCTCTGTCGTTTTTATGGGAGGCTTGATTTATGGAAATAGAAGAGATGAAGGAGCTTTTAGCTAAGGCGGTACCAGAAAAAAGGTATAAGCATAGCGTGGCAGTTTACGAAACGGCCCTGCGTATTGCGAAGGCTCATGGATTGGAAACAGAAAAAATTGGGGTAGCAGCTCTACTACATGATTGCGGTAGGGAAATTCCCAGCCGTGAAAATCTTAACAAGGCCAGAGAGCTGCATCTACCCATCGATAAGGTGGAGCGTAACCAGCCTATTTTACTCCATGCTAAGCTGGGAGTTTATTACGCTAAGGCCAAATATGGAGTTCGAGATAAAGCCATTTTAGAGGGGATTCGCTATCATACTACCGGCGCAGCACACATGAGTAAGCTAGCCATGGTGGTTTATTTAGCGGATTTATTGGAGCCTACTAGGGATTTTGCTGGAATTGATGAGATGAGGGAGCTTGCTTTAAAGGATTTAGAGGGGTGTATTTTTAAAGCCTATGGTTTAACCATTAGGTATTTATTGGAATATGATTTGTTAATTCATCCGGATTGTCTGGCCGGCTATAACCGATTGGCTGCCAGATATAAAAAAGACAGGCTTAAGAGATAGGAGTATTGTATGACTGAGAAGGATACAGAAATGGAGAAGCCCAAGCGTCAGGTCAGAAGACTGCGAGTAGGTAGACTAATTGGCTTTATTGTAATTTTGGTGAGCCTTATAGTAGGTTGTACTTTAGCAGGAGGACTAATCTACAGCACTTTCTTTAAAAAGAAGGTGGCGGTAGTAGCTCCCACTCAGGAAATGGTTCAGGACGAGGTTCTAAATAAGCGTATTAATGTTCTCTTGCTTGGCACAGACGATGGAGAAAGTGAGGACATGATTAACGACACTCCCAAGCGTACTGATGCCATGCTTTTAGTTAGCTTTGATCCAGACCATAATGATGTGGCCATTCTTTCTATGCCCAGAGATACCAGAGTTAGCATTCCCGGTAGAAGATGGCCTGATAAAATTAATGCGGCCTACGCTTATGGTGGGGTTAATATGGCTAAGCAAACAGTAGCCAACCTTCTGCAAGTGCCTATTCATTACTATATGCAGGTGGATTGGCGTGGCTTTATTGAAGTGGTGGATCTATTAGGCGGCGTGGATATGTATGTGGAGCATAATATGAACTATGAGGATCCTTATGCGGATTTGAAAATTCATATTAAGCAAGGCTATCAGCATTTAGACGGGAAAAAAGCCGGGGAATATGTTCGCTTTAGACATGATGAGTTAGGGGACATTGGCAGAGTTCAGCGTCAGCAAAAGTTCTTAAAGACCTTGGCTGCAGAATTTTTCACGGTGGGAAACATTGTGAAAATACCGGCTTTGGTGACTACTATCAGTAAATATGTGGATACGGATATGGACCTCGTGACCATGGTGCAGGCCGCTAACACCTTTAAGCTTTTTGGCAAGGACAGGGTGAAATCGGAAATGCTCTATGGTGATTTTAAGACCATTAACGAAATTAGTTATTGGGAGACCTCTCCCAGCAAGGTACGTAAGACCTTGGACGAATTGCAAATACCTCATGGTGAGATTACGAAAATTTAAAGGAGACGATAAAAAGATGATAAATAGTAAGAATTTGGCTTTAAAGGTAGCGGCTGCTGCAGCGGATAAGAAGGCGATGGATATTTTATTACTGAAAATGGGCGAGCTTTCTTCTGTGACGGATTATTTTATGATTTGTTCAGCTAGGAATACGCCTCAAGTGCAGGCTATTGCTGACAACATTGAGGATAAATTAGCTAAAGAGGGTATTTTCCCTATGCATAAGGAAGGCTTTGCAGAAGCTAAGTGGATTTTGTTGGATTATGGTGATTGTGTTGCTCACATATTTTTAGAGGGTGAAAGAGATTTCTACAACCTTGAGCAGTTGTGGGCTGATGCACCTTCAGAAACCTATACGGAGACGGAAGCGTAATGATAGAAGAAAAGAAAAAACCAGAAGTTAAAAAAGTAGGTAGTCATAGGGTCGGAGACGTCTGCGAATTAACTGCTGTTCGTGAAAATGAAAATGGCGTCTTTTTAGATGCAGGTACCGGCGCTACAGGAGATGATATTCTTCTGCACAAGCTACAACAAACTGTACCGGTGAAGGTTGGAGATAAGGTCAAGGTTTATCTTTATCTAGATCCTCAGGGGAGGATGACCGCTAGTCAGCATTTGCCCAAAATGAGAGAGGGACAGATTGGCTACGTAAAGGTCTTGTCCGTTACTAAAGCCGGTGGCTTTGTGGATATTGGAGCAGAGAGAGGCGTTTTTTTACCCTATAGCGAAATGCAGGGACATGTTTCTCCTGAGCAATTGGTGTGGGTGAAGCTGTATCGTGATAAAAGCGGCAGACAGGCCGTGAGTATGAGAGTCCACGAGGAAATGCTGAAGGCTTCTAAATCAGCTGCAGGAACTCCTCTGGGCACGGAGCTTACCGGTACAGTGTATAATATTTTGCCGGAAGGGTTCTTTCTCATTACCAATGAGCATTATATTGCTTTTATTCACCGTTCTGAGGTTCCCGGTGGCCGTTTAGATTTTGGTCAGCAGGTTACAGGGCGTGTTACCTTTGTCAGAGAAGATGGCAGAGTGGATATGTCCTTGAGAGAACAAAAGGAAAAGGCCAGAATAACTGATTCTCAGATTATTTTGGAGCTTTTAGAAAAAAGACAGGGTGCCATGCCTTATGGGGATGATACTCCGGCAGAAATTATTAAGGATGTTTTCCACATCAGCAAGGCTGCTTTTAAAAGAGCCTTGGGTAAGCTCATGAAGGATGATAAAATTATCCAAGAGGATGGTTGGACTAAACTTAAGGAATAGAGAAATGACGTAGGCGACTACGTCATTTTTTGCGTTTAATTGTCTAACAAGTTACAATTAGAGCTGGGTTTATAAGGGCCAAGAAGAAGAAATAGAGAAAAATTAGAAAAAAAATAATGTTGTGCTATAATTTATTATAGTATACACAACTATGCGTAGCTAGATTCTTAAAGGGGAGATGAAGCAATGAGTAGATTAACCTTGATAACTGCGGATCAGGCCCAAAGTACTATGGAGGGTCTGTATAAGGATTTAGAGCGCAGAATTACAGCTAGTCCAACCGGTTTGTGTCCGGTGGATATGGCAGCATCCTTTTTGCAAATGTGTCACGCGCAAACCTGTGGTAAGTGTGTACCCTGCCGTATTGGCTTGGGTCAGCTTAGTCTTATGCTCCAACAGATTTTAGATGGCGAGGCCCAACCTGATGTTTTGGTTAAGCTAGAGAGAACTGCTCAGGCTATTTCTCTTTCCGCAGACTGTGCCATTGGTTTTGAGGCGGCGAAGATGGTTTTAAATGGCTTGGCAGGCTTTAGAGATGATTACGAGGAGCATGTGAAGCATGGTCGTTGCTTGTGCGAAATTCATCAGCCTGTACCCTGCGTAGGTCAGTGTCCTGCTAATGTGGATATACCGGGCTATATTGCTTTGGT
>CAZTGQ010000032.1:0-7351 GCA_964613345.1 uncultured Acidaminococcales bacterium
TATCCGCAGTCTGCCAATTGCTCACTCTTAAAATAATTATATCCTCTTCGTAAGCTTTACTACTCATGAGCTTGGGCAACGTCCTCTCCGGTTACCTGAGGCGTAACCTTCACTCGTAATACTCTAAAGCCGGTAGAAGCCAAAACCTCAAACCGATAACCTTCTGAAACAACTATATCTCCTACCTCTGGCTGACGGCCTAAAAGTCCAAAAACATATCCGCCGATAGTATCCTCCTCCGGTTCTTCAAACTGGATATTTAAAACATCGGATACCTCATCCAAAAGCACTAAGCCATCAAAAACACAGGATCCGTCTGCCAGCTTATTAACCTCCGGCATATCCTCATCATGCTCATCCTGAATATCTCCTACAATTTCCTCTAGAAGATCCTCCATGGTCACCAGTCCTGCAGTACCACCATACTCATCTGCCACAACTGCCATTTGCACATGCTTTTGCTGCATCAATTGCAAAATTTTAGCAATGGACATGCTTTCAGGTACTACCTCCATCTCCCTCATGACCTGAGTTAGAGCAAAGGTAGTGGACTTAGCATCTATATTCATTAATTCTCTAATATGAACCATGCCAATAATATGGTCCCTATCATCTGTACATAAGGGATAACGAGTATGACCTGTCTGCTCAATAACCTTAAGATTTTCTTCCAAGGAATCATCTGTAAAAAGACAAATCATATCCTGTCGTGGCACCATAACCTCTCTAGCCACTCGATCCGCAAAATCAAAAACATTGTCAATCAGCTTACTTTCTACTGGGTCAATGCTCCCGCCTTTTTCACTGGCACTAACTAGCTTACGCAATTCATCCTCAGAATGACTGGTGCCTAAATGGCTTGGCTCCACCTGTAACAAACTATATAAACTTTTTGATATGACCCCTGCTAAATAAGCAATTGGGTATAAAAGGGGTTTTAAAAATCGTATAAACCCGGGTCCAGCGTCGATAAGACATCTCTCCTAACTTATAAAAATTATCATTATCTAAAATCATACCATTTTCTTAACTTTTGGTCAACTAAGCCTAATACTCAGTCCCGCCATAACCCAGCTGCCGTAAAAGCTGATCTCTATTACGCCAATCAGGCTTCACCTTAACCCACAATTCCAAATAAACCTTGTTGCCGAGAAGGGCCTCAATATCACGTCTAGCCTGCTGACCGATAAGCTTTAGAAGTGCCCCCTTAGCACCAATAACAATTCCCTTCTGGGAAGGGCGCTCCACATAAATCTCCGCTCTAACATAGAGATTATCATTTTCCCGCACCTTCATCTCTTGAATTTCCACAGCGATGGAATGAGGAACCTCGTCTCTTGTTAGCTTTAAGATCTTTTCGCGAATTAGCTCCGCTACAATAAGACGCTCTGGTTGGTCTGTAATCATGTCCTTAGGAAAATATTCCTGTCCATCCGGTAGACAGGGCACCAATTCCTTTAAAAGAGGGTCAAATTCCTCGTCTCGAAGGGCAGAAAGAGGAATAATAGCCTTAAAATCGTAAGCATTTTTATAGGTATCTATAATGGTAAATAGCTTGCTTTTTTCTTGAAGTAAATCCAACTTGTTAATAATTAAAATTACCGGTGTGGTAATTTCCTTAAGCTTTTCCAGAATAAAGTTATCCCCCGCTCCTCTTCTTTCCGTGGCATCAACCACAAAGAGCACTGCATCCACTTCCTTCAGAGCACTTTCTGCGGTTTTCACCATATACTCCCCTAATTTATGATGGGGTTTATGAATACCAGGTGTATCTAAAAAGACAATTTGAGCATTGTCTGTGTTCATAATACACATTATTTTATTTCTCGTGGTTTGTGGCCGGTCGGACATTATGGCAATTTTTTCACCAATAAGACTGTTAATCAAGGTGGATTTGCCCACATTAGGCCTGCCCACTACAGCAACAAAGCCTGATTTGTGCACATCATCTGTTTTCATGGGAATCGTCCTTTCCGACGTTATTTAGATAATACCTCAGCAGCAAAAGCCTCCGGTAAAAGCTCATGCCAAGTATAGTTTTTTGTTTTGCCCTGACAGTTGCCTAGAATAATAAGGGGAATGGCAAATTCTCCCATCACCTGCCTGCACGCTCCGCAAGGGGCTACCGGCTCCTTAGTGTCTGCTACAACACAGAGTGCCTTAATCTCCCTGTGGCCCTTAGACACAGCCGCAAAAATCGCATTTCTTTCGGCACACATGGATAACCCATAGGAGGCATTTTCCACATTGCAGCCGGTAAAAATTTCTCCCTCTGCCGTTAAAAGTGCCGCTCCTACAGCGAAATGAGAATAGGGTACATAAGCATTTTGTCTAGCCTCTAAAGCCGCCCTATAAAGCTTTTCTTCCATAATTATCCTCCGAAGAACTCCTCTGACATGTCCATTTCTCTCAAAACTGCCTCTTCTTTCAAACGCATCATCCTTTTGTCTTCTTCCTCCATATGGTCGTAGCCTAAAAGATGATGGAGACCATGAACTGCCAAATAGGTCAGCTCCCTAGCTAGACCATGGCCAAATTCCTCACCCTGTCTTTGCGCAGTAGCTGCCGAAATAATAACATCTCCCAAAAGATGCTCTGCCTGACTATCTAGAAGCTCTGGCTCCTCCTCCCCTTCATCCAAAGCAAAGGAAAGCACATCTGTAGGTCTATCCACATTTCTATATTCTCTATTGAGCTGATGAATCTCCTCATCATTAACGATAGTAATATCCACTTCCGCTTGAGGTCCTAGCTTTTCCTTTTCAGCTACAATATTCATAGCCTTAGTAATAAGTCCCTCCACCTCCTTGGGTATCACTACCTCCTGCTGAGTATTTTCCAAGGTCACAATCATGCCCTCACCATATCCTTACTAGCTCTTCGCCTTTTTTCTTCCTCGTCCTGCTTTTCATAGGCTCTAATTACTGCCGCCACAATTTCATGACGCACTACATCAGTCTGAGAGAAACGAACAATACCCACGCCCGGAGTATTACGCAAAACATAGGCTGCATTAGTTAAGCCTGAGCTTTTACCTGTGGGTAAATCGATTTGAGTTTCATCCCCCGTCACTACCATCTTAGACCCAAAGCCAAATCTAGTAAGAGCCATTTTCATTTGCTCCTGGGTAGTATTTTGCGCTTCATCTAAAATAATAAAGGCATCGTTTAAGGTACGTCCCCTCATGTAAGCCAAGGGCGCAACCTCTATTGTTCCTTTAGTTAAATATTTTTGAAAGGTTTCCATCCCCAGCATTTCATAGAGAGCATCATACAAAGGTCTCAAATAAGGGTCCACCTTTTCCTGTAAATCACCGGGAAGAAAGCCAAGCTTCTCTCCGGCCTCCACAGCAGGCCTGGTAAGAATAATCCTTTCTACCTCCTTGGCCTTTAAAGCTTTAACCGCCATCGCCACTGCCAAAAAGGTTTTACCTGTTCCGGCAGGGCCAATACCTAAGGTAATAGGATTATGCTCAATGACCTTTAAGTAATCCCACTGACCCTTAGTCTTAGCTTTTACTTGCTTGCCTCTATTAGTCAAAAGCACCGTTTCGGCAAACATGCGGTGTAGTTCCTCACCATCACCTTCCTGCAGTAAACGCAAGCTATAGCGCACATCATGGGTGGTAAGGGGCAAGCCCTGTCTATAAAGAAAGAGAAGCTCCTCCACCAGTTGAGTAGCTAGAGCTACATCCTCTTCTGCTCCGGAGGCAATAATCAAATTACCGCGAGCGACTAGAGTGCATTTCACTCCCTGCTGCATAATATGAAGAAATTCATCATTTCTTCCTAAAATGCCCACCATTTCCTGCTGGTCCTGAACCTCAAATCTAGTCTCCACTTGTTTACCCGGCAAGCAAATCCCCCCTATTTCTCTTCAATAGTAATATTCTTAATCACCACTGGTGTAAGCGGTTTATCCGCTGAATCCTTTTTAACCTTACCTATTTTTTCTACAATCTCCATACCACTAACCACATGCCCAAAAACGGCATGCTTACCATCCAGCCAGGGTGTAGGAGCCACGGTAATAAAGAACTGACTGCCACCTGTATTAGGTCCTGCATTAGCCATAGAAATTACGCCTGGTGCACTATGCTTTAACTTAGGTGAAAATTCATCCTTAATAGTGTAGCCTGGGCCACCACGACCTGTACCGGTGGGATCTCCACCTTGAATCATAAAACCGTCAATAACCCTATGAAAGATGGTGTCCTTATAAAAGCCCTTTTTAGCTAAGGTCATGAAATTAAAGCTAGTTAAGGGAGCATCCTTCACTGCCAGCTCCACCACGAAATTTCCCAAGCTAGTACTAAATAAAGCCTTAGCCTCATTAGGAAGCTTTGCCTTCTCTGTCTTAGCAGCACCTGCTGTAGCATTGCTTGCAGGTGCTGCCGCTGCTGCACCTGCCTTGTTATCTTGACTACCGCAGGCAGCAAAGCTTAAAGCTCCTACAGCCAGTAAACAACATAAAATAATTTTCTTCACCACTGATTCCTCCTTCAAAATAGTAAAAGCTCTTATATAGTCCTAAGGTAGGCACAAAGCCCCTACCCACAACAATTATAACCCTATTCCCCTACTAAGTCCACGATTATATGCCTCCTAAAAGCAGGACCTAAAAGCGTGGAGCAGGTTAAAGTTTATTGGTAAATGCTATATTCCAGCCAAAGAGGAGAGCCAAACATATCCTTCTTATCACTGAACTTTACATACTCACCACTGGCAATAGTAACCACGGAATGATAATTATCAGTGTACATATACTGTCTAATATACTGCTGTACATTTTGATTGCAATTATAGCCGCTCTTGTCAAATTTACGCTTGCTGCCGGAGGTAAGCTTGATGGCAATAACAAAATCATTATTATAAGTTACTTGACACTTATCCTCTACATAATTCCATCTTTGCAGACCATCTCCCAAGACCTCCTTAGTGGTAGGTTCACCATAAAGCTTTTGTACTTCTTCGGATTTCATGCCCAAGGAAACACCGTCTATGCTTTCAAAATGACTGGAAGTTGCCTTGCGGGACAAAACCTGAATACCGTTTAAGGTAAGCTTAGTTTCCGATCCACTAGTAGCCCAAGACAAATTGTATTCTACGTTACCCTCCATGACAAAAACAGCACTGCCATTATTCCTATTGCCCAAGAAGCTCCCTGCATCCGTCAGCTTTTTGCCATTGATAGTACTGGCATCAATATCTAAAACAACATGCTTGTTTTGATCTAGCCAAGAGCCACGCAAAAAAGCAAAATCAGCCATGGTATAAGCAGCTGCCAAGGCCGAAGCATGAATTGTTCCCAGCAAAATTAAACTCACCACTGTTTTTAAATTAAATAATTTCATTTCCTATCCACTCCCTAGCTAAAATATTGTTGTTCAAGTCTCTTCGCAAGATATTTTTCTCGCAGCTTATGTTTATATTTTAACATGAATAGGTCCTAAGGAACAATCCTTTCTTCCTACTTCAACAGCTACAGGCAAAAATAGTCAAGGGCCTCTAAAATAGACCCCTGACTATCTACGCTTAAAACTTAAATTCTACGCCTGCACTATAACGCCAATTAGTCCTTGCCACACTGCTGCCTAAGCCTGATCTACCTACTTCCAAATGCCAGAAGGAATTCTTATCAAAGCTTTCCTTATAGCCTAGAGTAAAATCAACCCAGGTTCCCTTAATATTATCCTTAATTTCAATTGGTGCTAAGCCATTAGAAGCGGCCCTTACCTGCACCTTGCCTGCAAATTCATGGAGCAAGGCCATATCTAGGTATAAAGAGGCATCCCTTCTTAATTCCTGACGAAGGCTCATACCAAGCTTACCATAAAGACTATGAGCAGAATTTTGTCCCACGCTAATGCCGTCACTAGTGAGATAGTCTACGCCACGTAAGCCGTCAAAGCCGACCTTAACATAGGGAGTGAAAATGCTCCTCTTGCTTTGGAAGCTTTGACCGTATTTGGCAGAAAGCCCATAGCCCCAGGCCGTATAATCTCCGTAAGACGAAGCATCTCCGTTAGTAGCCCTGTACTCATTATGCAAGGCTCCTGCTCTCACTGCTAGCTCCACAAATTGTTTAGTACTGTCCTGCCATCTAGCATAGACACCCAGCGTATTTTCCTGCATATCGCCCTGTGCCCTTTGGAAGGAGTTAGTGCTTTTACCATGTTTAAGAGCCAAGCCTAAGCGCCAACTGTCGCTAAGCCTTGCATCATAACCGGTGTCCAGAGTATAGGTCTTAGCTGTAGCCTCTCCTATACCTAAAGAGGTATTACTAACCTTAGCCCAGATATGGTCCTCTTCCCGACTAGCCCCTAGACTGGCCATTCTGCTCTCCAGAGCTGCATCTCCTTGCCGCCAGGAAGCCATTTCCATAGTGCTTATCTGCTTAATAGTTTTACCTAAGCTACTAATACCGGTGGCCTTAAAATCACTAAATTCCCACCAACCATTCACATACAGAAATTCACTGCTACATGCGTATGGTCCTAATTCCTCAGCCTTCGTCCCTTCAAGGAGAAAGGTGCTAGGTGCTTGTACTAATTGCAGTCCCCTAAGCTTACTCACATCAATATTGCCCACCAGTCTTAGCTTAGCAATATTATGGGTACTATTAGTTGTCTTGTGCACAATAAGTTTATCGCCGGTATTCTTATCCACGTCCACATTAAAGATAAATTTAGCAGAGCCCTCCAGATGATTAATAGTTAAAGTTCTGCCAACTGGTGAAGTAGTAATAATATCTCTTGCCTTAGAACCATTTCCCTGGGCCACGTCCTCCGGATAAAGCCTACTATCATCGCCACTGCCTAAAACAATTTTATTATTATTGCCCTCGGAGCGTACCATTTCCAAAGCATAGCTACCACCTACA
Organism: uncultured Acidaminococcales bacterium; assembly: GCA_964613345.1. Taxonomy (GTDB): domain Bacteria; phylum Bacillota; class Negativicutes; order Acidaminococcales; family Acidaminococcaceae; genus CAZTGQ01. Next base: position 6,883 of record CAZTGQ010000032.1, read on the forward strand.
TTTTCTGTAATATCCTTACCTAAAACGACACTGCCTGATTTTTCTATAACAGTCGTACCTATGATTTGGGCACCCTCATCTAGGATTAAGGTACCACCACTTACCACGGTATCCTGAGAAGCTCCTCCGCTAGCAATATTACTGAAAGCACCACTATTAATATGGGTAGCCTTGGCGCTACCACCCATAGCCACCTGCTGCTCACTGCCACTACCTAGGTCAGTAGCCAAGGCCAGCGCTCCCTTTTCCACTGCTTGCTTACCACCACTGATAACCTTGGCTCCGATGGCACTGCCTCCCTGCTTTATTTCTTGAGTGCCTCCTACTACGCTTTCATCATCCTTACCACCTACAATTTGTATGCCGTCCCTTGCAATATTAGTCTTACTTGTTACAGCGCCGCTTTCCGTAACCTGCTTACCACCACTGATAACCTTGGCTCCGATGGCACTGCCTCCCTGCTTTATTT
>CAZTGQ010000032.1:7451-11184 GCA_964613345.1 uncultured Acidaminococcales bacterium
CTTGAGTGCCTCCTACTACGCTTTCATCATCCTTACCACCTACAATTTGTAAGCCGTCCCTCGCAATATTAGTCTTACTTGTTACAGCGCCGCTTTCCGTAACCTGCTTACCACCCTTAGCTATCCTAGCTCCTGTAGCACTGCCACCAGAGACTACGGTCTGCACTCCGCCACTATTAATCAGAGCACCATTATCACTGCCGCCTACAGTTTGCTCACCACCGCTACCTATGATGATTTGCTCTGTCCTAGCTCCAGAAGCTGTAATCTGACTACCATTGGCAGAAAGGTCAGTACCACTGGCACTACCACCGTCAGACACTGTCTGTTGACCACCGGACATAACCTTAACACCAGTAGTAGCTCCACCCTTTTCCACAGTTTGCTTACCACCGGTTGCTATGCTAGTGGCTATAGCTTCGCCGCCGCTGGTAATTTTTTGCTCACCACCATTAATTTTGCTTTCTCTATCTACTCCGCCAACCTCTTGCTTACCACCCTTTTCTATAATAGTCTCTGTGGACTGACCTCCTTTTTCTACTAACTGACTAGCGCCCTGCTTAATAGTAACGCCTGTAGTTTTGCCGCCACTAGCCACTGTTTGCTGACCCTGATCCTCAATGATAGAGCTATTGTCCTCGCCACCGACAATTTGGCTGCCTCCGCCTAAGACATGGGTATGGTCAGAAGCCCCACCCTTTTCTGTTACCTGACTACCACCAGAAGTAACCTGTCCATTTATGGCCAGGCCACCGCTAGCAATAGTCTGCTCGCCCTTAGCGGTAATTATTCCATTGATATCCCAGCCACTAACACTTTGACTGCCACCACTGATATTGGCGCCTAAAGAGCTGCCACCTGCCTCCACCTTTTGCTTGCCACCGCTTAAAATATTGGTACCTACAGCAACGCCACCGGAAACTATCTGTTGCTGACCACCAGAGGATAATTCTGTACCGTAGGTTGTTCCTCCAGAATTTACCACAGTGCTGCCACCACCGGAAACTGTATCATCGGTAGTAACTCCACCCTCTGCTACAGTTTGTACGCCACCGGAAGCTATTTTATTATTAGCTCCTGTGCCTCCACTGGCTATATTTTGCGTACCACCTGCTTGCACAGTATTGTTTTTTGCTAGTCCACCTTTTTCTATTTGCTGCAAGCCACCACTATTTATAAGATTGTTAACGGCCCTACCGCCACTACCAACAACCTGCTTTCCACCTTTGTTAATGGTATTATTTACAGCAAGACCTCTACTAATATATTGAGTTCCTCCTTCATTAATCACATTAGAAGTAGCTAAGGCCCCAGCTGCTACAGATTGGGTGCCTCCCATGTTAATGGTAGTATTCTCGGCCATACCTTCTTTTACAACAGTTTGGGAACCTCCCTGTACAACTGTATCTATAGCATTTCCCCCGGCCCCTATAACCTGATATCCCTTTTCCCCTACAGAGGTGCCTAGGACCAGGCCAGCTCCATAAGTTGATTGAGTTCCTCCTTCACTGATAACCAAGCCCCTTCCCGTGCCGCCATTCCTTACAACCTGCACAGCTCCGGCCCCGCTAACCTGAGTATGCTCAGCAAGACCTGTTGTACCACTGACCATTTGTCTACCACCGGCACTAACCACAGTCCCAGCTGCATAGCTACCTCCTTCAATATTTTGGGTACCTCCCAATTTCAGCATAATGCCGCTTGTAGCCCCACCCTCATTGACCTGTAAAAGACCACCTGAGGTGACCTGACTGGCCTCAGCGCTGCCACCGGCTTCAACATATTGCTTGCAGCCACTATTTATGATCGTACTGAAGGCGTATCCATTTACCTCCTGCTTGCCACCAGCAGTAAGCTCAGTTTCTAAGGCGGTGCCACCTAACTCCACTATTTGTTTTTGGCCTGCTCCCACACTGACCTTAGTTGCCGTGCCTCCGCTAGTAACGACTAGGTCCTTTGCACTTGTCTTCGCTACCGGCGCAGCCTCAGCTACTTGGAACAAAATTTCCTCAGCATACATCTCCAATTTTTCCGCTGATGCTACTGCCTGAGGAAAACCAAGCTGATGGGTAGCCTTAGCCATTATCTCCATATAAGGTAGTGCTACCGGCGTAAAAACATTCACTCCATTCATAATAGCTACTAAAATAGAAATCTGTTTCTGCGCTTTGCTTACTGCTGTTTTCTTTTTCATAATTAAACTACTCTCCTTTGTCAAACAACCGTACCAATTTTTTCTTACCTATTTAACAACACTAAAAACGTCCCCTTGGTGCTCTGCGGCTTTGCTCTATCTACTCAGGCTAACGTTTCATCTGGGCTTAATTGTAATACTATAGTCACAAATGATAATCAGACTGTGGTTGTATCTTTTTGTCGTTTTTGTAGTTATTGGGTCTTAAGTCTTAGGATGTAAGTCGTACGAGGAAAGATTCTAATCCTGTAACCGGTCATTAGCTCAGACACGAGCTCAACTTATCTTTTTCAACATTTGAAAATAAATACTTACCAATCTGAAAACATACTTTGTTAAATATAAAGACTCTTTTATGTAACTATTTATTTTTATACAATTTAAAGAACAAAAGCTTCGGTATACACCTTCTCCTATTTTCTTTAGACCAGGTAGTGTGCCGAAGCTTTTTTGAGAAAGAAAAGGAGTTGAAAAACTATGAAGAAAAAAATCTTATGTTCCCTTCTCCTTGCTCTAGGTATGAGCAGCACAGCCCTAGGGGCTAATCCCTTCTCAGATATTCCTAAAGGCCACTGGTCCTACGCTGCCGTGGCTAAATTAGCTCAAGCAGGAATTATTGACGGTTATCCCGACGGAACCTTTCAAGGAGAGCGCACCATGACTCGCTACGAAATGGCCCAAATTGTAGCCAAGGCACTCAGCAAAAAGGCCTTAAGCCCAGATGACCTGCTGGTACAAGAATACGCTGAGGAGCTGGACAACCTAGGTGTACGCATAGCTACTCTGGAAAAGAAAAGCGATAACGTTAAAATCTCCGGCAATCTAGGCTGCTTCTACTACACTACCAGCAAAAAGGACCGCTGGCACTCCGACCGTCATAAGAGGCATCAACGAACTGCCTTCGCTGGCCTAATTTCCAAAATAGGCATCACTGGCACAATTAATGATAATTGGACCTACGGCGGTACCATAAAAAACACCCAAAAGCTTTTAGATGATAATGGCAATGATAAAACGCGCTTTACTGCCGCCTATCTAGAGGGCAATTTTGGTTCTACCACTCTCACTCTAGGACGTCATGGCTCCAGCATCGCAGACGGCAATACCTACGACGACACCGTGGACAGCATTCTAGTGGAAAGCGGTGATAACCTAAAAATCATCGGCGAATATGGTAGGCTTTCCAATGCCAATGAGCCGGAAAGAAAGCCTAAGCCTCCTACCCCAAGTCTTGGTAAGGCTAAGTTAATAGGTGAAACAGAGCAGGACCGTCCTGTCCACCACTCCTCTGCTGACAAATTTGCTCGGCTTGGATTGAGGCAAAGAGTCAAGGATTTGACCCTCGATGCGGAATACGCTCTCATCCACAATGTCCATGCTATGGGCATGAAGGGCTCCAATAACAAAATCTGGTCCATAGGGGCTCTCTACGAGCCAAGCAAGTTTTGGCTTGGTGCTAGGTATCTAAGAGCAAGAAATAAAGAGCTACAGGACAGTGGCTTAGGGCAGAATGGCTTTGTCCTTAACCTGGGCTACGGC
>CAZTGQ010000033.1:0-11170 GCA_964613345.1 uncultured Acidaminococcales bacterium
CATTATGATAAGTAATAAATGGCTTAGCAGCAGCTCCACCGGCAATACTATGCATAATAGGTGTTTCTACCTCTAAGAAGCCATCTTGATCCAAAATGTCTCTTACGCTTCTGATAATCTGACTACGCTTAACAAAGGTCTCACGAACCTCTGGGTTAACTATTAAATCCACATAGCGCTGACGATAACGCATTTCCACATCCTTTAGGCCATGCCATTTCTCCGGCAAGGGGCGTAAGGACTTAGAAAGGATTTCTAGCTGCTCCACTCTTAAGGAAACCTCTCCCATATGGGTAGTAAATACTTTACCGGTAACGCCTACAATATCACCGATATCCATCATTTTAATTACAGCATAGGGTTCTTCCCCTAAAACATCCTTGCGGACATAAAGCTGCAGCTTACCGCTTTTATCCACTAAATCCATAAAAGAAGTTTTCCCATGGCCTCTAATAGCCATGACTCTACCCGCTAGCTTGACCTCGGTTTCTTCCGCTTCTAAAGTAGCAACCTGCTCTTTTACTTCAGCAGTATGCATAGTCCAAGCAAAGCTATGTCCAAAGGGAGCAATGCCAGCCTCTTCCATTTTATGCATTTTCTCAATACGAACCTGGCGTTGTTCAGATAATTCCTCTTCTGTTAAAGGAGCCTGTTCTTCTATATTTTCCTGGTGGTTTTTCTTTTCTTCTGCCATCATCTACACTCCCTCTTACTTGCGCTTCTTATCCTTTTCAATCTTAGTAATCTTGTATTTTAAATCTCCTACCGGTGTAGGTACGATCACAATTTTATCCACCTTTTGGCCCAAAATTGCTCTGCCCACAGGGGACTCGTTAGAAATACGAGCAGGCTCCGCCATAGGATCTGCTTCCGTAGTACCAACCACCTTATAGGTTTCCTCGGCCTTTGTTTCCATATCTCTGATGGTCACTAGACAACCAAGTACAACCTTATCACCCTTGCCTGAACCACTAATGACATGGGCATTGCGAATCATATTTTCCAAAACCTGAATTCTACCTTCTACAAAGGCTTGTTCATTTTTAGCATCATCATATTCGGAATTCTCACTAATATCTCCGTAAGAAATTGCCACCTTTAAGCGTTCTGCCACTTCCGCTCTTTTAACAGAACAAAGATGGTCCAGTTCTTCCTCTAATTGCCGCAATCCTTCTTTAGTTAAAATCGTACCTTGTTCGCTCATTTGTCTTACTCCTTTAATAACTTGATTATCACATTCGTCTATTATATGTTGTTAGCCAGTCCTTGTCAACCTTTCAAGACCTCTCCGTATTCCTCAAGAAGTTCTTGAAAGCCTTGATAAGACGTTATTTGATTTAATCTATTTTTATAGTTAGCGGCATGAGCCAAGCCCTTAATATAGGCAGTACCATGATGCCTCATTTCCCTCAAGGCCACTCTTTCCCCCTTAAATTCAATCAAAGCTCTAAGATGCCTATCCATGAGGCTAAATCTTTCTTCCACGGTGGGTCTTTCCGGTGCAGCCTTCCCCAAAAGAGCTGCGGCAATTTCTCTAAAGATCCACGGATTACCCTCTGCTCCTCGTCCCACCATAATGCCGTCACAGCCCGTTTCCTGTCGCATTGCTAAAGCATCCTGGGCGCTAAAAATATCTCCATTACCAAAAACAGGGATTTGCACCTTTTCCTTTACCGCCTTAATTATCTGCCAGTCAGCCTTGCCACTATAAAACTGTCCTCTGGTTCTACCGTGAATGGTTACCGCGGCCACACCTGCCTCCTGGGCCAAAGTGGCAAGATAAGGAGCATTTATTTCCTCCTCGCTCCACCCAGCGCGCATTTTCACCGTTACCGGCACTTTTACCGCTTTGACCAGTGCTTTAAAAATAGCTGCAGCTAGCTTCGGCTGGCGCATGAGCGCAGAGCCCTCTCCATTGCTGACAATTTTGGTTACTGGACAGCCCATATTAAAATCGATTATATCTGCACCTCTAGCTTCTACAATCCTTGCGGCCTCCCCTAATTCCTCAGGTACACTACCAAAAAGCTGAATGGCAGTAGGTCTTTCTGCTGGGGCAATAGCAAGCATTGCTTCCGTCTTTTCATTTTTAAAGAGCAAGGCCTTGGCACTAACCATCTCCGACACAGTAAGTGCCGCTCCCATTTCCTTGCACAAGACCCGATAGGGCAGATCCGTAATGCCTGCCATGGGCGCTAGAGCCAAAGGCAGATCCAGCATAATATTTCCAATCTTCATAATATTCCTTTCAGAAAAACTGACCCGCTAAGCGAGTCAGTCTTTATTCATAGCATATAAAATTTTTAATCCTTCCAAAGTCAAAAAGGGCTCCACCACATCTACATTCGCTGACTCCGAGGCCATGAGATGTCCAAAGCCACCTGTGGCTACGACAAAAGCCTGTCCGCCTAATTCTGCCTTCATTCTGGTAATAAGGCCGTCCATCTGACCCACAAAGCCAAATAAAACTCCTGATTGCATGGCTTCAATAGTATTATGGCAAATAGTTTTAGGTGGCTTTACTAATTCAATACGGGGAAGCTTAGCCGCCTTTTGAAACAGAGCCTCCGTAGAAATACCAATGCCGGGTGCAATAGCGCCGCCCAGATATTCTCCTGTGGGCAAAAGAGCACAGAAGGTCGTCGCTGTACCAAAATCAATAATAATTAGGTTGCCCTTATCTCCATAAAGTTGATGAGCAGCTACCGCATTTACTATGCGATCCGCGCCAATCTCATTAGGATTATCATAGTTTAAGGACAGTCCTGTCTTAATTTTAGCATTAACCACAAAGGGTTCTATTTTAAAATAGCGCTTACACATATTACACATAGGCACCAAAAGCGGTGGTACTACGGTAGAAATAATAATGTCCGTAATATTGGATAAATCTAGACCGCTGTAGGAAAACATATCACCTAGAACTATACCAAATTCATCAGAAGTTCTGGAACGACTACTGGACAAGCGCCAATGGGCTACCCACTCCTTGCCGTCGTGTACACCCACTACAATATTTGTATTACCAATGTCCATCACCATTAACATGGCTATACCTCCACTGCTTAAGTATCACTCACTCCAGTACCACATAATCCTGCTTAAGTTGAAGCACTGGGTAGCTTCAGACCAAAATGACTTGCTATAGCAGCCTTTATTATATCAAATGATAAAAAAGGTGCAATAGCCAAAAGTGTTTTTCCCCTTGCTCTTAATCATACCTGCTTGCTTTCCCGCTAAGGCCTCTAATGGACACGTCTCCAGCTAAAACCTTCGTTTGACGTCCATCCTCTCTAGCCACAATTAAAAGCCCATCATCATCAATATCCACAGCTTTACCCTGATAAGTTTCTTCTGGCGCCACCACCTTAACAAGCTGTCCTAAGGTAGAAGCATATTGTCTCCACTGATCCAAAATAGGTCTAAAGCCTTTTTCCTCCACTACTTCGTATAACTCTTCGAAATTAGCTAGCACCTTAGCCAAGAGCTCCGTTCTCAGAATTTTCTCCTGTGCTACCTGCTGCAAGGAAATAGCACTGGAACGAAATTCAGTTGGTAGCGTTTTTTCCGGAACCGACACATTAATACCAATACCTACAACAATGTAATTAATGTGACCGAATTCTGCATTCATTTCCGTCAAAATTCCTACTAATTTTTTCCCCTGCAGTAATATGTCATTAGGCCATTTAATGCTGGCCTCCACACCGCCATAGCTGTTCACAGCCTTTACCACCGCTACTGCTGCCAAAAGCGTGCACTTAGATGCCTCCTGGGGCATAAACTTCGGAGTTAAAAGCAAAGAGAACCACAGGCCTTCGCCCTTGGGACTAAACCAGCCTCTGGATAGCCTTCCCTTACCACCGCTCTGCTCCTCCGCTAAGCACACCAAGCCCTCTTTACTGCCACCGGCTGCCATTTGTTTACAAATATCATTAGTAGAGGTCGTAGTATCCTTGTAGCAAAACTCCCGGCCCAACCATTTAGTAGTAAGCACCCTTTCCAGTTCTCGGGGTAAAAGCTTTTCTGTAGACTTTGTCAGTACATAGCCCTTTTTAGGTAAAGCCTCTATTGCATAACCTTCTTTTTTGAGCACTTGAATATTCTTCCAAATAGCGGTTCGAGAAATTCCCAGCTTCTTAGCCAATTCTTCTCCGGAAATAGGCTCCTCAGTATGTTCACGCAATATTTCTAAAAGTACACTACGCATAGCTTCTCCTTTCGTTAACCGTATCTTTAGTTTCAGTTAACTTCCCTCTTAAAAATAAAAGGCGCTCTGCGCCTTTTATTTGCTCTAGCCCTGAGGCTGAGGTTCTGTTACCGGTTGCACCGTTTCCTCTTCCAAACTTTCTACCTGTGACAAATCCACAGGCAAGGGAGTACCAGGAGTAGGAGGCTTATTTTCGGTGACTTCTTCCTTGGGCAAAATATGCCCAAATTCCATAAGCTCTTTGAGTTCATGTGCTTCTAAGGTTTCTTTTTCAATCAAGTTAGCGGCTATTAAATGCAATTTGTCTAAATTGTTCTTTAATAATTGCACAGTGCCTTCATAGGCTTCGTCAATAAACTTACGAATTTCTTCGTCAATTTGAGCCGCTACCTTTTCACTATAATTATTTTCCTTACCAATATCACGTCCTAGGAAAACCTGCTCCTGTCTGTGACCAAAGGTAACTGCACCCAGCATATCGCTCATGCCATATTCACAAATCATTTTTCTAGCTAATTCGGTGGCTCTTTGTAAATCATTGCTAGCCCCACTGGAAATTTCCTTGAGCACCAAGGCTTCAGCTACTCTACCACCTAATAGCAATTTCAGCTCATCCAAAAGCTCGCTTCTGGTAGCATAATATTTATCCTCCTTAGGCAAGCTGAGAGTATATCCACCTGCTCTGCCTCTAGGAATAATAGTAACCTTATGCACTGGATCTGTATGATCTAAAAGCATACCCACCAGAGTATGTCCACCCTCATGATAAGCAGTCAGCTTCTTTTCATTCTCACTGATAACTCTGCTCTTGCGTTCAGGTCCCATCATTACTCGTTCTGCTGCTTCTTCCATATCTAACATATTAATAGTAGTTTCGTTATGTCTGGCAGCTAAAAGAGCTCCTTCGTTAACTAAATTACTTAAATCTGCACCGGTAAAGCCAGGAGTTCTTCTAGCTAAAACGCCTAGGTCCACATCCTTATCCACAGGCTTACCTTTAGTATGCACCTTAAGAATTTCTTCTCTGCCCTTAATATCAGGTCTATCCACTACGATCTGTCTATCAAAGCGACCCGGTCTCAAAAGCGCCGGATCCAAAATATCCGGTCTATTGGTAGCTGCTATCATGATTATGCCTTCGTTAGCACCGAAGCCATCCATCTCCACCAACAGCTGATTAAGAGTTTGTTCTCTTTCATCATGACCGCCGCCTAAGCCTGCTCCTCTTTGCCTACCTACAGCATCAATTTCATCAATGAAAACAATACAGGGTGCGTTTTTCTTAGCCTGTTCAAAAAGATCTCTTACTCTGGAAGCACCTACACCTACAAACATTTCCACAAAATCAGAACCGGAAATACTAAAGAAGGGTACTCCTGCCTCTCCTGCTACTGCCTTGGCCAAAAGAGTTTTACCTGTACCGGGAGGTCCAAAGAGCAATACGCCCTTGGGAATTCTAGCTCCCAGCTGATTAAACTTCTTGGGGAATTTTAAAAACTCTACCACTTCAGCTAATTCTTCCTTAGCCTCATCAGCGCCGGCCACATCCTTGAAGTTAACCTTAACCTTATCATCGCCATACATCTTAGCTCTACTTTTACCAAAGCTCATGACCTTATTGCCGCCGCCCTGAGCATTGTTCATCAACAAGAACCAAACGCCTAGCATAAGTATAATGGGTAATACCGAAGTCAAAAGTAGATTCCACCACACAGGTTGTTGAGGTGGAAGCTCTGCTTTAATTTCCACATCTCTAGCCTGCAGGGTTTCAATCAGCTTGCTGTCCCTAGGGGCGATAGTAGAAAATTCTGCTCCGCTTTTCAGTTTTCCCTTGACCGTGGTATTGTCGATAATAGTTACCGACTTTACATCATCCTGTTGTACCTGCTTCATAAACATACTATAGGTAATATCTGTCTTGGGTTCATTACTATTGGAATAATAATCAATGACCCAAATAGCAACTACTACAATCAAGAGGTAAAACGATACATTTCTGAAAAATTTACTCACTGTTTAGCTCCTTTACTGTTAAGAAATCTTTTTCTAAGTTAATATTAATACATTAGAAGAAAAATTTCTACCTTAAACCATTATTTCTCATATATTTCACGTTTTAAGACCCCAATGTAGGGTAAATTACGATATTCTTCATTATAGTCTAAACCAAAGCCCACTACGAACTCGTCAGGAATGACAAAGCCATGATAATCCGGAATAACATCTACCAAACGTCTTTCTTTTTTGTCTAGCATAGCAGCAATGCGAATGGATTTGACATTACGATTAGAAAAAATATTTTTAATTTCATGCAAAGTCATACCACTGTCCACGACGTCATCTACAATCAATAAATTTTTACCTGCCACATTTCTAGAGGTATCAAAGTGAATGTCCACATGGCCTGAGCTAATAGTACATGCTCCATAGGAGGAAGCCTTAATAAAATCGATTTGTGTGGGTATGGTCAAGGATTGAGTAAGTTCAGTTAGAAAATAGGCTGCTCCCTTTAACAGACCAATAACCAAAAGCTCTTCGCCGGCATAGTCCTTACTGATTTGTTCTGCCATTTCTTTAATACGAGCCTTAAGGTCCGCTTCTTCAATTAGTATTCTTTCCAAGCTTTGATGCATTTCGTTGCCACTCCTTTTTTTGCAGCTTAGAGGCTCTTTCTTCTGCCCTAGGCACTGAATTTTTTCCCACAGTTAAGCGGTCATTCAAATAAATTGCTCTTACCTTACCGGGCACATCCAAGGCTCTATTGCCCTGCCCCTGCATAATTAATTCCTGTAGGGCCTTAATATGTTCAAAGCTCACCTCTTTAGCTCCTGCTGCTGCCAACATTTGTCTTAAAACTCTAGACTGAAGGGCTGGAGCTAAAAGCCGAAAGGCCTCACCCATTTGGGTATCATAAAAATCACCTAGCCTAGTACCATAAGCCGTTAAGTACTTAGCTGCTGCTTCTTCCAAATAGGCTTCGTCCCAGCTTGCCAATATGGCACCCTGAGCTAATTGTTTTTTTATTTGAGGATTATGCTCTTCCAAAAGCGGTAGAACCTTAAGCCTAACCCAGTTTCTTGTGTAGCAGGTATCCTGATTAGTAGTATCCTCACCATAGGGCACCTTTTGCTCTTGGCAATAGCTAACCAATTCTTTTTTAGCTACGCTCAGAAAGGGCCTAGCCAAATAACCGTTAGTTTCCTGCATTCCTCTTAGACCTCTGGTACCTGCGCCTCTTAATAAATTCAAAAGTACAGTTTCTGCCTGATCATCTTGATGCTGACCTAAAAAAATGGCCTCTGCCTTAAGCTCACTTCTTACTTCCTCCAAAGCCCTATACCTAAGTACTCTGGCTGCCTCCTCCAAAGAAAGGCCTTCTGCTTCTTGAAATTCTTTTACATTAATATCCACTCTGCGAAAGCAGAGCCCTTGATCTGCGCAAAACGTCTCTACTAAGAGAGCATCTCTTTCTGCTTCAGCACCTCGCAAATGATGCTGTACATGAACAACCTGAAGAGTCACTTCCTCTGCTTGGGCCAGACTCGCCGCTAGGGCTGCCAGCGCCATGGAATCAGCTCCTCCGGAAACAGCCAAAATAATATTTGCTCCCCTATGCCAAAGGGGATGAGCTTGTAAAAGCTGAGTTAAATGCTGCTGTAAAATATTCATAAATAAATCCTCTAAAAAAAAGGCTCTTCTGTATAGAAGTGCCTTTCTTTGATAAAATTAATCTCCTCTACGGGCACCACGACCACCACGTTTAGATTCGGTATTTCTTTTTAAATCTAACAGCCTGTCATCGCTATCCTTCAAAAATCTAGACAGCTTATCCTCAAAGGTAACAGGGCTTGGTGCTGCCTTGGGAGCAAGAGGCTTTCTTTCTATAGGCTTTTTAGGAGGTTGAGGGATTTCCGGCATCAGAGCCTTCAAAGATAAGCCAATCTTCCCCTTGTCATCAATAGCTACTACCTTCACAGTTACCTGCTGCTTGTCCTTTAGGAAGTCGTGTACATCCTTAACAAAAACATTGGACACCTCTGAAATGTGAATAAGCCCAACCTTGCCTTCCGGCAATTGGACAAATGCGCCAAAATTAGTTATTCCCGTTACTACGCCTTCTACAACTGCTCCGATCTCTAATGCCATAAAAATACGACATCCTCCTTTTGTTAAATTAACTGACAGTAATTATAACTTTTTAAGGCCTCTAAAGTCAAGTAACTACTTGCTTTTATCCTCCTTGTTTTCCTGCTTTTTATCGTCCTGTTTTTCTTCCACAATAAAAATGGGAATTTCATTTTTACCCACCATATTGTGTTCCTCACGAGCAATCTTTTCTACGTATTTGATGTCGCCTAAATTTTTCTTTTCTTCCTCCAGGGCGGCCTTTTGCTTTCTCAGCTCCTCCACCTTGGCCTCTGTTTTCTATTGCAGATTGCTTTTTCTTCTGCCTTTAACCATCCTGCATCCTCCTTGCCTTATTTAAGCTAAGTATAACACTAACACCCTAAAAAGAAAACAACCCGCATAAGAAGCGGGTTGTTTTTTGTTAAGAGATTATTTCTTGTTAACTGCATCCTTGAATGCCTTACCAGCTTTGAAAGCAGGTACGTTAGCTTTAGCAATCTTAATGGTTTCGCCAGTACGTGGGTTCTTACCATTACGAGCCTTACGGGTACGATGTTCAAAAGTTCCAAACCCGATTAATTGAACTTTCTTTTTCTTAGCTACAGTTGCTTTAACTGTATCAATAAAAGCGCCAACAGCCTTTTCAGCATCTTTCTTAGTTAAACCAGCTTTTGTAGCTACTGCAGCAATCAATTCACTTTTGTTCACAATAAAATCCCCCTTAGAATTTTTTTGTACAGGATGTTGCATCCCGTATCCTGCAATTAGTTTAACACAAAAAAAGCCAAAATGCACGCATTTTTACTAAGTTTATTCACTTTTTTTCGCTTTTTTTGGCTCTCTGCCACAATTCTTCCAACTCCCCTAGGGTGAAATCAGCCCAGGGCCTGCCCGAAAGAGCTACTGTCTTTTCTATAAATTCAAATCTGCTTTGAAACCTATTATTGGCTCTATTAAGGGCCACTTCTGGCTCTAGGCCTAGATGTCTGCCATAATTTGTCAGAGCTAACAGAATGTCTCCCAACTCCCACTCCATCTGGTCCAAATCACCCTCAGCTACGGCCTCGGTTAATTCCTGCATTTCCTCTTGCACCTTTGCCCAAACATCACTCTTACTATTCCAATCAAAGCCTACCTTAGCAGCCTTTTTCTGAATTTTATAGGCACGCATTAAGGCCGGCATGCCCCTAGTAACTCCGTCTAAGATTTTAGTTCTCTCTTTTTTTTCTTCTGCCTTCAAGGTCTCCCAATTAACTAAGACTTCCTTAGAATCCTTCACCTTCGTAGTGCCGTAAACATGGGGATGACGGTGAATAAGCTTAGCACAGATATCCTCCACTACCTCCTGCATAGTGAAAAGTCCTTCTTCCTGAGCTAAATGAGCGTGAAAAATAACCTGTAGTAAAACATCTCCCAGTTCTTCTTTAAGTCCTTTAGTATTACCCTCGTCTATGGTTTCTAAAAGCTCATAGGTTTCCTCTAAAAGGTCCTTACGCAAGCTTAAATGAGTTTGCTCTCTATCCCAAGGGCAACCACCTGGAGCTCTAAGCTTTTCCACCACCTCTACTAAGCTCTGCACATCCATCGTTGCAGCTTTCTTTTTCTCCATTATTTTTTCCGCCTCCTTAGCACAAGGCTTTTTAGCTCTGCCGGCTTTGCTTCACCTAAAGCTAGTAAAGCTACACCGTAGCTGACAATACCTAAGGGTACAATTAAAAGTACACCCAATCTTATTTCGCCCAAAAGCACTTGGTTTAAGGCCACCACAGCGCCCATAAACGCTGCGGACATTGTAATGCGTAGCCAAGAACCATAGGGCAGCTTCATCTGCCCATGGCGCAGTAAAAAACCTAAATTAAGCAAAGCTGCTACCGCAAAATTAACATTAGAAGCCCAGGCCGCACCCAAAATATTATAACTGGGCTGAGCCACCCAAAGCCACAATAGTCCAATCTTCACCAGCGCACTAAGACCCATGGTGGCCATGGGCACTACCGTATAGCCCTGACCTTGCAAAATGCCTGTTGTTACCTGGTGTAAGCCTAAAAATAAAATGGAGGGAGCTAAATTACTAATCACAGGTCCTGCTTGCAGGGTACCATAAAGCAGCTTAGCTAAATCCGTACCTAAAAGCATTACTCCCACAGTAGCAGGCAACACAAAAATAAGACAAAGTCGTAAAGCCAGAAGGGTTCTTTCTTCGCCCTTTTCCTTTTCTCCCAGAGCTCTTGCTTCTGAAAGTGCCGGTACTACAGATGTAGCTATGGACATGGTGGGAATTGTAGCCATACTCACTAAGGGTAAAGCCATACCGGCCAAATAGCCAAAAGCTCTGGTGGCCTCTTCCACCCTAAAACCCGCTAGCTCCAGTCTCCAAGGTACCATGAGCATATCAATACCTGTAACCAAGGGTAGCATTAAATTTGCACAAGAAACCGATAGGGCTAGAACCAGTAGTCTTTTACCCAAAAGCCAAACTGATTCCTTCCTGTCAGCTTCTCTTGGGCAGCCTCTCTGAGGTCTTAGCTCCTGATGCTTATAATAAAAACAGCTTAAAACTATGATACCCATTAAAGCTCCAGGCACAGCGCCAAAAGCAGCTCCTGCCGCGCCATAGGCAAGTCCTTGGGGCAAAAGATAGGTGGCTAAAGAAAGCATGACTACCACACGAACCAGCTGCTCCAAAATTTGAGAAATGGCAGGAGGTGTCATTAATTGATGACCCTGAAAAAATCCTCTCACACTGGCCAAAATAGTGGAAAAAAATACTGCAGGGATAAGAGCCATTAAAGAATAATAGGCCCTTCCATCTCTAATAATACCACTGGTAAT
>CAZTGQ010000034.1:0-656 GCA_964613345.1 uncultured Acidaminococcales bacterium
GTGGTATCTCTCTTGAGCGCACTGATATCCTGTTTTTGCTTATCTGGATTTCCTACTACTATTGTACCAGCTGCTACACCACTTTGGGTAGTGCTGGAGGCATCGTCACTGGAGCTCATAGGAATATTGGGGATGAGGCCCTTATCACCAAGTTTAGCTGTTTTGCTCTTCGTAGCTGCGCTGTCATAGCTAAAGCCAAAGCTATTAGTACTGTAGTCCGCCTTATTCTCTAGATCGCTAAAGCTAATAGTTCCTGTGGTGAGAATATTTTTATCTACGCTGGCAGCACTATCTATGACCGCACCCTTAAGGTCGGTATTTCCCTTCACCACAATCTCAAAGCCCTCTTTACCTGCATATATACCTGCTTGCTCCGCCACACTGGCATAGTTAGAGTGCATATTACCTGAGCTGGCACTACCCGCGATATTTCTCCCCTTGAACTTACTTAAGACATCAGTACTAAGCTTTAAACCAGCAGACATACTCTTTTGTTCATAGCTGTTTTGCTCCTGATTGCTAGCGATATTTAAATCTCCACCAACTTCTACTTTTACCTTTTCTCCGCCTACCTGAGAGCCTAGGATATTAGTGTCTTTACCACTTTTATTGGTCAGCTCCTTGTTTGCGCCAATTTGGCTGGAGGTATAGCCTGT
>CAZTGQ010000034.1:666-7694 GCA_964613345.1 uncultured Acidaminococcales bacterium
TCTCACGAATATTTTCTTTAGAAAGGCTGGCGTTTAAATATCCACCTACTCCTGAGGTGGTACGACTTATGCCAATACCAATTTCACTACTGGAGCTATCCGTCTTGGTTTTATTGATATTTTCTGCAGCTGTAATATTTACATTTTCCTTAGCTTCTAAAGTAACGTTTTCACCCACAATGGTACTACCTTTAATATTAACATCTTTTTCTGTAGCGGTAATGTTAATATCTCCTCCAGCTTTAACATTAGAGCTCTTAACGGCAGTAGTACTGCTATCTGCACTGGTAGAAGCTTTACTGCTACCAAAGCCAACATTAATGCCCAAAGAAGTATCTAATCCGCCATTCTTGTTTTCATCGATAAGATCTGCAACTTCGCTACCTGCTTTGAGGACATGCAGCGCCGCTAATCTTTTATCCTGCACCTTAGTAGCACGCTGCAAGGAAGGTAATACCTTGCCCACAAGGTTTAGTGCTCCACCGCCTACGGACACAGTGAGGCCACTCATCTCATATTCGTACTTATATTGACTATTATACTGCTCGTTAGCAGACGTGATATCTACTTCACTTCCTGTAATATTAACATCCTTAGCGGCGATAACATCGCTAGCTTCTACTGTTGCCTTATTTCCTGCCTTAATATTAAGATTACCGTCAACGCTACCCACAGTAGAACCTGCCAGAACAGAGTTTTGACTGTTATTGGTTTCCTTGGAGGTCTCAGTGCCAATGGTAAAGCCAAAGCCACTGCCCATAATACCGGAGGTGGTTTCCTTATGGTAGTCCGTATAGTCCATCTGCTCCTTGGCAGCAGTGATGTTTACATCCTTTCCTGCGGTAACAGCTACGTCCTTAGTCCCTACTACATTAGAACCTAGCACATTAATGTCACTACCTGCTTTTACAGCAACACTGTCACCGGAAAAGGTACTTCCCACCGCTCTCTGCTCATCAGAAGTAGTATGCGAGGTTTTGGTGGTAGAACTAAAGAGACCGCTATTAGTATACTTGTGATGCTCTACTACGGAGGTGTTACTTTCTCCTGCTTTAACATTTATATCTTGACCAGCTGTGACTCCTAAAGTCTTCTCTGCCTTTACATAGGCCCCAGTGGCATTAACGTCCCGTCCTGCGCTTAGACTAATATCTCCGCTACTTTGCACTGAGGTGCCTATATCCTGACTCGTTTTGTCATGACGATAGTTATCCCTGTCAAAGACAATGTCATTGCTAGAGCCAATTTTTACCGTGCTTAAATTAATATCCCCGCCTGCCTTAATGTCTAGCTGACTATCCTTGCCTGTTGCCGCTATTTCTGCTGCGGTGAGGTTCACATCCCTACCTGCCTGCATGGTCATGCTGCCCTTGTCACCTGTTACATAGACTCCTGCTACTTGATTAATATTAGTTCTTAAGCCGTTAGCATTTTGAGCTGAGGTTGTAGTAGTGGTCATATTAATATCGTTGCCGGCAGTAATATCTAACCTCTTTTCTGCTTCAAGAGTTCCACCCACATTATTCACATCGTTTAGGGCAGCAAGAATAACGCTGGAGCCTTTAATGGTTCCACCGTGATTATTAATATTTGTAGCAGAAATATTGGCAGCACTACCTGCCATAATTGTGCCTTGGTTTAAGATATCATTAATGGCCTGAATATCTAGCTTTTCTGCCCCAATAACAGCTGCACCTGTAGCACTTTGTTGGGTGCCGGGCACATAGACCTGAGGAACCAAAGCCTTAACGATTTCCCCATTGGGCAGTACCACGGACTGCTCCACCATCCAGACCATGCTTTCCTTGAGATTTGTTAGCTGCGCAGCAGTGGGCGCAATACCCAAAGTTAAGCTATTGTCCTTAGCAAATTTCATGGCACTATCCATGAGGGCCTTATACTGCTCCTGGTCCGTGGCGTAATTGCCCACAAAGCGCTTGCCGGTGAGCTGCATAATCTGGTCACGGATGAGTTTCTGCTCGTAGTATCCATCACCTAATCTTTTAGCTACGTTATTAGCATCGTAGCTCATCTGGGTAAAGAAATAGTCCGAGGAGAGCCACTGCTTTTTATTAGTATAGGCAGGGTCTGTTTCCACATAGTAACCGGCAGTAACGTCCGGTGCGGTAGTAAACATGCTGCTATATGTTCCTGAGGTAGTCTTAGTGCCACTAGAGGCAGGCGTAGTATTGTTTTTGTAGGTCGCGCCTTGTACCACAATATCTGAAACGGCAGTTGGGGGTTCATAGTCTTTATAGTCATGTGCAGTAATCATCTTGTGATGTATGCCGAAAGGTCCATAGTTGTAGTCAGCAATATGAGCGTATTCTGTGGTGCCCTTATCTTCTACATAGCGCTTACCTGTACCTTCAATGTTACTAAGACTAATTACGTTAGCAGTAAGATTTCCTCCTGCCACAATCTCACTCTTGTCGTTGGATACAGTTCCACCTGTAAAGGTAAGATTATGACCTGCTGTTATTTTAGCAGGGTCTGTGGATGTGATAACATTTTCTTTTATTACTCTATGATAAGTATATTTATACCATTTAACATAGCGAGCATCGTTTATATACATGTCATAAGAATCATCCGTACCATCCACAAAGAAAATATCGTAACCTGATTCTTTTCCCTTGGCAAAGCTTCTATATTGATGCTCCGAACAATCTATCTTGTAATCTCCCAGTTTATATCGCGCAATGCTATCCTTCGGTTGATACTCTACTACATCCTCTTCCAGTACAGTTTTCATCTCTGTAGCATAATGCTCATTGGTATTATTAACTGTGTCGGCCGTAATTTCCATATCACGACCTGCTTCGATGGTAGCACTGTTATTATTTAAAGTTCCTGCCTTAACCTTGACATCACGCTCTGCTGTGAAAATAGCATGCTCTTTGTTATTAATAGTATTTGCTTCCAGAGTTAAATCTTGACGTGCTGCCACCACAGGAGCAGCTACTCCTGCTACATTGTTAATATTGCTAGCTTTCAGTCTAACATTATCTCCGTAGATTCTACCGGTGTTAGTATTGTTAATAGCGCCAGCTACCTGGATTTCCGTATCTCCACCATTAATAAGTCCTGTATTGTTGACAGTTGTGCTGCTAGTGAGTTTGGTATTTACTGCGCCATAGATTTCACCGACGTTCTCTATATTTTTCTCTGCGTTGATTTCCACCTGTGACCCGGCAGAAATTTTGCCGGTAACAGTATTAGTAAGCTTGCCACTGGTTTCAACCGTAACGTTGCCGGCA
Organism: uncultured Acidaminococcales bacterium; assembly: GCA_964613345.1. Taxonomy (GTDB): domain Bacteria; phylum Bacillota; class Negativicutes; order Acidaminococcales; family Acidaminococcaceae; genus CAZTGQ01. The sequence goes on from CAZTGQ010000034.1 coordinate 3,927, forward strand.
TTAATGGTTCCGGCATTGGTAGCATCCTGCTGCGCTTCTAGCTTTAGATTTTTCTCTGCAGCAAGAGTACCTGTATTTTCTAGCACGCCCTTAGTTTTAATATTAACATCTGTCTGCCCCTGGAGCGTTCCCTTGACCCGCAGATTTCCCTCTTGGTCGACTATCATCTCTCTACCTAAGGTTTCAATGATACCCTCTAGGTTGACGCCCAAGCCTTTAGCTGTGCCTATCATGATAATTTGCCCAGCATACATTCCACCCAGAGCTGCTACATCCAGACTCACGCCTATGTTCTCATCACTGAGCACTTTCTGCACCTTACCTGTAGCGTAGTCCACCTTGTTGCTACCGGTGACGATTTTAAGTCTTTTCGCCCAGATAGCAGCATTAAGAAGCGCTGCCCTGGTATAAATGTCCAGATGCTCCGTACCCTTGGCCTCTAAGCCCAGTCCTTCAATATCTATTTTCCCCTTAGAAACAGCAAAGCCGTCCAGTCCTCCTCCAGTGTCCAAGGTAGGCACACCTGTAGTGAGAACTGCACGACTTGTATTAATATAACCAAAATTATTACCCACTATACCATTGGGATTGGCGATAATGAGGTCAGCTTTATTACCGGCTATTTCTAAGTAGCCGTTTAAATTCGTGGGAACCTTCCCCGTTATTTCGTTTAAGATAGTATTAGCTCCGGTATTGCCGACGAGATTCTGATTGCCCTTGACATATCCTGCCAGCTGAGTTTGAGAAATAGCACCACTATTATTAAAGATAAGGCCTTCCTTATCCACCTGCAAATTTGTATATTGATTATGGGACAGACCCTTGCTATTGGGCGTGCGAATGTCTACTACCTTTACTCCGTTGGCTGCCTGATTAACACCCGGATTCTTACCCTGTGCTTTGTCCGGCACCACAACAGAAGCAGCATACCCTAGGGTATTAAGCTGCAAGGATAAAACTATAGCATAGGTTAACACTTTCTTGTACCGCGCATTTACTTTTAACATACATTTCCCTCACTTTAGTACATTCCCCCTTGTGGATCTTCCCCTTCATCATTACAACTGCCAATATAAATTAAAACCACAGGCAGTTTTCCCTGCTGTAAAGCCATCCGGTTTATATAAGGGTGTCCCCATAAAAATATCATAACTCATTTGTAAAGCTATTTTTCCTCTAACTCCTACCACACCACCAGCTAGCGCTTTGCCCAGCAAGCCCTCACTACTGGGCCCCCATACTCTGCCATAATCAAGGCCGATATAAGGCTCCATATTAAACTTCTTAAAAGGAAAACCTATTTCATTCCGCAAAATAAAGCCATTTTCCGCAGCCAAAGTATTTTCCCCGCTAAAGCCTCTCACCGTATAACGACCACCTATACTAAATTGATCAGCACCATAAAGCACATTGTTGGTATACTGTCCTCTAAAGGTAAGAGAATACTTAGGTTGCCAGCTTCCCAGTGTAAAGGGCGTAGCATAATAGAAGTTAAGTCCCCATAAATCATACCGAGTGGTCATAAAATCACTTACGTGATCGTTTGTCCCAGGCTCTGCCTTAAACCAGGGCATACCCTTTTGGAAGTATACAGTGGCATCCACAACTCCTTGTCCCACATACAGCCTTTCCATCAAGCCCACCTGATAAGCTGTAGTAGTCAAGCTTTGCACCCGTATTTCCTGTCCATCTGCGTAGCTTTCCTTACGTCGTTTAATAAGCTTAACCAATCCTTGAATTTTACGTTGACTATCCCTATAAAGAACCTTTTGCAAGCCAAAATTCCAGGTTGTAGTTTTTCCTCTGGATTCAAACGGCACTAAAGCCGGTACCTGCTGGTAATATTCATTGTAATAGCGGCTCACGTTAAAGGTATAATCGCCATAAGGCAAGGAATAAGAAAAACTATTATCCTTGGTACCATGGAGCTGATCTTGATGCTCCCCATCCTTACTGTAGCTATAGCTTAGGACATCGTTTAATCCTGTAGGATTATACAGTGCCAGATTGCCAGTTGCCTGTAGCCTACCTGTATTTTCTGTACCTGCATCATCGAAGGTAATTCCAGCAGACCACATTTTACTGCGTTTTACTGTTAAAACAATAATACTTTTATTTACCACACTGCCAGGCTCTAGCTTCATTTCCACAGTTTGGTTAGGGACTCGCCTCATCTGCTCTAGGCCTTGCTCTAACTCTCTGATGTTTAAAATATCCCCCGGTCTATTAGGGAAAGCAGTTCTCCACGATCCAAAAATTTTAGGGTCACTAAAACGTATATCCTCCACATATCCTGGTAAAATTTTAAAACACAATTTTCCTGATTTAAGCTGCTGCTGGGGAACAATTATATGAGTAGTAATAAATCCCCTCTCTTTAACCTTGTTCTCCAAAAACTCACGGAGAACATTTATACCACCTGCGCCTATTAAACGCCCCTTGTATGGCTCTAATTCCTTAAGCAGCCACTTAAAGCTACCTCGTTCGTCGCCCCTAAGACTAAATTCCTTAACAGGAAAACGAAAAGCTTCCTTGGGCAAGACCACTCCATCCGCAGTCGTTATTTGTTTCTGTAATTGAACACTTGGTTCATTTATTTGTTTTTGCTGCTCCAAAGCCTGCTGCTTAGTAGTTTGCAGCTGATCAGGGTTAGCCGGTGCACAAAAAGCGATTTGCGACAGCACGGACCAATAACACGCTAAACTAATTACTACATACTTACGCTTCAAAATCCTTTCCTCCTAAATTTATTCCCCCTTTTCCCCTGAAATAAGCCTAGAGTCCTCGCTCCGACTTTTTCTAGATTATATTCTATCATTTAAATATTTCATATGTCAATGGTTTAATTATTTAAAAATTAATTATTTTATTTGTATAAACACAAACCTTATTTGCCTCTCACGCAAAAAAACACGCCCTGCCTAAGCAAAGCGTGCTTTCTAAATTAACAATTTGATAAAACGACTTTATCATACCCACCGCGTTTTTTATCTTCCGGATGCGGCTCTAATCCTATTATTGTAATTTCTCCTATACTAGGGCCATATACCCAATACATTCTCATTGCCGCACTTGTTTTATTGTCTAAATATGATTGCCACACTCGTATACCATATCTTCTAGATAATGGTGGGATATGATGAGTCCTAAGTCCTGGATAAAAAGGATTCTCACTTAACTTCTTTAAAGCAGCTCCCCATTTTTTATAGAAAAGTTCTTCTTTTTTATTGATATTTCCAGCACGATATTTTTCCTGCAAATCACTCCAAAGACTAGCCATTTCTGGAATACCCATACGTATCCTAAAACTCATATACTTTTACTTCTAAACATCTGATAAATCTATGGGTGCAGATGCCTTACCTTTCTTAAAATTTTCCACAGCCTTATCCATGCTTTTTAAAGACCGCGCAGAAATAGTGCTCGGAATGGATAATTCCCGTGGTTCCATAACTATGCAACCGTTAGCATACTCCTTAACACAATAATATTGATACGCTGCGCCCCTCAAGGTCACTCTTTTCTTACTATCAATATGCACCGTATAATCCTTTACTGCCTCCATAATAATATCCTCCATTTTAAGCAAGGTGGGATATCCCACCTATAATGAGTTTATATTTTTTTCATTTCTTTGTCAATCTATTTCTTTAAAACAGTATTGGTAATAAAGACTCTAACTATAAACACAAACCTTATTTGCCTCTCACGCAAAAAAAACACGCCCTGCCTAAGCAAAGCGTGCTTTCTAAATTAGGTCTAACTCTT
>CAZTGQ010000034.1:7794-11124 GCA_964613345.1 uncultured Acidaminococcales bacterium
AAAAAAACACGCCCTGCCTAAGCAAAGCGTGCTTTCTAAATTAGGTCTAACTCTTAAGCTGACGTTCCACCATCGCTGCCAACACTTCTATCCCCAAGCAAATATCCTCCAGCTCAGCTTTTTCTTCAGGATTATGACTAATACCATCCTTACAAGGAATAAAAAGCATAGAGGTAGGCACTAATTTCGCCATATGCATGGCATCGTGACCGGCGCCGCTATGCATATGCCTATACTTAAGCTTCTTTGCCTTGCAAAGCTCTTCAAAGGCTTTAGCTAAGTCGTTGGACAAAGCTACGGGACTTTCCGCAGTCAAAAGTTCCTGCGTAATCTCCACTTGGTCGCTGCCGGCTACCTTCACTATTTCTTCCTTAATATTCTCTAAGGTCCGCTTGATACTCTCTTCCTCCACCCCTCTTACATCAACCCACAGCGTAGCCTTACCCGGTACTACATTGGGAGACCCAGGTTCCACATCCACAATGCCCACCGTCCCTACCGTACCGTGACCAGTTTCTTTATACGCTGCCGCCTGAATAGCCAGGATTAATTTCGCTGCCGCCACTAAAGCATCCTTCCTCATAGTCATGGGTGTAGCCCCTGAATGATCAGCGACACCCTTTATTATTATTTTAAATCTAGTGGGCGCTGCAATATTATTTACTATACCGATTACTTCACCGGAAGAACACAGAACCTTTCCCTGCTCAATATGCAGCTCCAAAAAGCACTTGTAGCAACCAGGTTTTTTCACAGCTGTAATATAATCCTTGTCACCATACCCACAATTCTTCAAAGCCTGCGCAAAATTAACCTCTCCCGGTCTAGCAGTGACAGGCAACTTATCTACTGTAATCTCCCCTGCAAGAAGCTTACTTCCCATAGTGCCATAACCGAAACGAGATGATTCTTCCGCCCGAAAGATTATTACCTCTACCCCTCTGGGCCATTTTTCCTCTCCTAACATATACAAAGTCTCCAGAGCTCCCACAACTCCCAAAACGCCATCGTACAAACCACCCTGAATAACAGTATCCAGATGTGAACCCATAGCCACCGGGGGCAGTGTGGGGTCAGTACCTTCTCTACGCAAAAACACATTGCCTACGGCATCCTCTTTTACCTCTAGATGTAAATCCTGCACTTGCTCTAGGAGCCACTTAATAGCGGCACAATCCTCCGGTGTATACGCTAATCTAGTAATACCTTTTCCCGGAGCGTTTTTACCAAAATTACCAATGCCTGTTAAAAGTCTTTCTACTCTTTCTGCGCTAGCCCTCAACATAGCTTCCCCTCCCAAAAACATTTCTTTAAAAATATCATGTTACTTTCTAAAAAGCAAGCTGAGAAAAACACTTTGTACAAAAGCACGAAATAAAGCACGCTGTATGATATGCTAGCTCCTAAAAAGACAAGAGAAATAAGCAGAATCCACTAAACCATTCTACATTTTTTCTTGCGATTTATTTCACAGCATCTTCTCTTTTTCCTCTTGACAATTCTTGTTCTAACTAGTACTCTAGAAACAACAACAGACCATATAAAACCGTAAATTGCTAACACAGGATTTACGGTTTTTTCCCCTTATCCCAGGAAATTTTAAAGGAAAGGTGATGAACTTATGGTTCAAGAAAAAGAAAACACGCCCAAAGAAAATCTCCTCCGTAGTCGCTTGCAGCAGCTTTGCTTAATGGACGACATTTTCATGAGTAAATGCTTCGAGGACAACAACAAAGCCACGGAAATTGTACTCCGAGAGATTTTAAAAGACAAAAGTCTCCAAGTACATAAGGTCCAAACCCAGTATGCTCTTAAAAATTTAGATGGTCACTCTGCTGTCCTGGATATTTACGCTACCGATGCCGAGGGTAAACAGTATAATATCGAAATTCAACAGCAAAATGACCCTGCCCTTTCTCAAAGAGCCAGGTATTATGCCAGCATGCTGGATTCCCATGCCTTGGAGAAAAATACCACCTTTGAAAATCTACCAGAGTGTTACACTATTTTTATTACCAAAAAAGATATTTTAAAGAAAAACTTACCCTTATACCATGTAGAACGGATGTTTCAAGAAGTTAAGGCTAAATTTAACGATGGTTCTCACATTATCTATGTCAATGCCGCTAACAAGGACGGCTCACCCCTAGGTAAGTTAATGCACGATTTTAGCTGTCCTAATCCCGAAGAAATGTTTTACCCAGAATTAGCAGATGTAGTCCTGCATTACAAATATACAGAAGAAGGAGGTCGTACAATGTGTGGTGTATTTGAAGAATTCAGAAAGCAGGATAGAGAAGAAGGAAGACTGGCTGGCCTAACCGAAGGAAGACTGGCTGGCAAAGTTGATGGAAAGTTAGAAGCAGCTACTAATATGCTAAAGTGTGGCAAACTAACACAGGAGGAAATTGCCAGCATTGTAGATTTACCCTTAAAAGACATCAAAGCGCTTGCCGATAAAGTAAAGTAAAATAAAAAACAAAACACATAAAACCACAAAAGAAAGCACGCTGTGCCTAAGCAGAGCGTGCTTTCTTATTTAAAAAAGTTATATAGCTACTTCTAAAAATTTGTCTGGCAATAAACCATTTGTCCCTGGGCAATAGTCATATAAGGCACAAACACCTGCTGCGTGCCCTTTTCCTGAAAATCGAAAATCACAAGGTCAGCCGTTGTCCCTGGTTCTAATATTGCTAGATCTCTCTGCTTCCCTAATAACTCTGCTGGCTTAACAATGCTAGCCTTGATCACATCAGACCAGCTCATCCCCCAATGCAAAAATTTAGACATCATGTTCGGCAAGCTACGCATCTGCTGTGCGATAAACATTGTTCTGGGAGTTGCATCTGTACTAATAATATCCGGATAGAAATTATCCGCCAAGGCCTTTTCCACTATTTTTTCATCTAAATTATATCGTCCCTGTCCCACCTCAAAAAGGACTCCATCTTTTTGCGCCTGCTTCAAAGCGGGGAAAACCTTCCCCTGATCATCTATAATGGTATGTCCCTTCCCCTGATAAGTATGGGAATATATATCTCCGGGACGTAAAAGGCGAGCAATATCTTCCGTAGAGCTAGGAGGATTTGTAGTATGTACGCAAACAGGTAAATGAAATTTCTCCCCCAAAGCTATAGCGTGTTTCAAAGGGGTAAGACCAAGTTCTCCCACAATTTCCTTACTAATGCGTACCTTTAGACCACAGATTACGTCCTGATAACGCTCCAGAATATTCTCCATTTCTTGCGGTAAAAAGCATGCTTCTTGCAAAGGCTCAGCAATACCCGCTCCCGGTTGACCAATGGGCGAAATATTCAAAAATGCTTTTAC
>CAZTGQ010000035.1:0-3717 GCA_964613345.1 uncultured Acidaminococcales bacterium
AAAGGAGCAGAATTCACGACAGGAAGGTCAGTAGCCTTGTAGGACACTTTATGACTAAAGCAGGTGGAGCAGTAAATCAATCTTAAGCTAAGTCCTACACAAAGGACAGCAGTAATAACAAAGGTCAGAGGAAAAATTTTCTTATAAAACATACCTACTCCTTTCTAAATGGCCTTCATATGAGTCCATTTCCCTTGAACATAACGATAAGTAAAAATCACAGCTCTTACAAACCAATCCAAAAACATAGCCAGCCAAGTGCCAAAAACACCCATACCAAAAACGGTACCTAATAAATACGCAAAAACTAAACGAAATAATACCATGGAGCCAATACCTACATACATGGGAAAGCGTACATCACCTGCAGCCCTTAAGGTCATAGGCAGAGAAAAAGAAGGTGGCCAAATAAAGAGAGATAACACTCCATGCCAAAGAGCTATTTTCAAGACCATATCCGCAGTTTCGGGAGAAAGAGTATAGGCTTTAAAAATAAGAGGTAAAAAAGCCAAAACTAAAAGATCTCCCCCTACGTGACAAGCAAAAATTATCTTCATTATTTTTTTCGTATAATACTTCGCCTGAAAAACACTGCCGGCACCAATGCAGCGAGCAATAACCGTAGCCATACCGGCATTAATAGCCATTCCTGGCAGCACCTCAAAAACAGCTAGCATTCCTCCCACAGCATTAGCCGCTATAGCACTGGTACCATAAGTAGTCACAATACTTAGCACACCTATCCGTCCCAATTGAAACAAACCATTTTCCACACCATAGGGAATACCAATATTTAAAAGTTTCTTAATCATAGCTCCATCAAAACTAAATTTTAAGGTTCTCGGCACAAAGAGCATAAAGCTTTGCTTGGTGACTAAATGGAGCATAATAAGGGCAGAAAAAACCCTGGAAATCAAGGTTGGCACCGCCACACCTAAAATATCCCAATGCAAAACGTAAATAAAGAAAGCATTACCCACCACATTAATAATATTCATCACTAAAACGATTTTCATGGAGGTTTTACTATTTCCCGTAGTTTTAAAAATAGCACTGCCACCGTGAAAAACAGCCATGGCAGGAATAGAAGCAGCCACCACTATTAAATATTTGTCCGCATTGGCCATAACCTCCGGTGCAATATGGCCAAAGACTGTACTTAAAATAAAGTTCTTGCTAAGAAATAGAAGAAGTGTCACGCCCAGAGCAAAGAGCACCAAAAACCACAGCATTTGGGCGGACGCCTTTTGCGCAGAAGCTTTATCCTTCCTACCTAAATACTGCCCGGCTATAACCGTCCCTCCTGCACTTAAAGCAATTAGGACAAAAATAATCAGCATCATAATATAGTCTACTAAGGAAACACCGGAAACAGCTGCTTCGCCCAAAGAGGACACCATAATAGAGTCCGCAAGTCCCACGGACAATACTAGAAGCTGCTCTACTAAGAGAGGATAAAAAAGAGTCCAAAGATCTTTATTGCTAAAAAGTTCTTCTTCATTACTATTCACAATTTTCTTTATAGCACTAATTTTAAACATAGCCTTACCTTTTACTTTCCACCTGCACCAGAACAATTTCCGGAGCAGGTCCCACTCTCAAGGGAATGCCCCAAAGGCCATAACCATTGGACACAGTAGCAAACATTTCCTGGAAAAACTTACTGCCATAGTCCAGTGCATACATTCTTTTGGTAAGCTCCCTAGTGGGATAAAACTGACCCGCATGAGTATGACCGGCAAAATATAAATCATATTTAGCCTTTGCTGCCTTTAAAATACTTCTAGGCTGATGCTCCATAAAAATAGCCAGCTTTGTAGCCTCCGCCTGCGGGAAATTATAACTATTGTGACTGCGCATAAAATCGTCCAACCCTGTGAGGGTGATATTAGGGGTAATATCTATAGCCTCATTGCAAACTACCTTTATGCCCAAGGAGTTTAAATACTCTCCTTCTTGCTCTCCTGTACCACGCATAACATCATGATTGCCATAGACAGCATATATTCCTAAGGGAGCCTTTAATTTTTTAAACTCCTCTAAGCTACCCTCCTGTTGCACAAAAAGAAGCTCATTGTCCAAAATATCTCCACCTAAAAGGATGAGATCAGGTTTTAGGGCCTTAACTCTCTCCACCATTTCTCGGCTATAATCCCGACCAAAAAGCACTCCCAAATGCAGATCGGACACAAAGGCAATTTTTAAGGGCCTATTTAAAGACTTAGCAGTAGTAAATTTTTCCTGTCGCACAACAGGATGAACTGCATTATAGGCACCTGCCAAAACTAAGCAGCAAATAAGAGCTAAGCCGCCCTTTACCACCCACTGTGCCAGAAGCGGAAAACCAAAGAGCCTCCCCACAAGGGAAGCCACCAAAAAGAAAAATAAAAGTATAACCGAATAATAGAAAAAGCCTAGGTATAAGCCTGAGCCCCAAGCTAGAGCACGAATAATACTTCTGGGTAAAAGATGCATATAACCATTAACTAAGCCAAAAACTATAATAGGCAGCGCCAAGAAAATAATCCACCATCTGCTGGAAAATAAAGGAAATGCCGTTTTATACATTAACCACTGTGCCACGGAAACAAGGCTTCCCGCAGCCATCAAAACTAGAAAAAAAGATCTCATTGGCCCTCTCACTTTCTAAATAATTACAGAACTATTATACCTTAATTCTATTCTAATTGTAATTATTAGAGTTTACTCTAAGTCAAGAATTTTATGTGAAAATTTTATGACAATTTTTATTTAAACTATGCTACCCTAAAAAAAATAGAAACTGTTATAATAGAAGATAAGTACAAGGTGCCATTTACCACCAAAGGAAGGGAAGACCAAGCATGGAAAAACAAGAACTTAAAAAACTAATTGCCGTAGCTGCTGGAGATATTCCATCTGACTTAGTGCTAACCAATTGCAAAATTATAGATATTTATACAGGAAAAATTAAAGAGGGAAATATTGCCATCAGCGGTCAATTCATTGCCGGTATAGGTGATTACAAGGGAAAAGTCACCATAGATGGACAGGGGAAATATGCTGCTCCCGGTTTTATTGACGGTCATATCCATATTGAATCCTCCTATCTCTGCCCGGAGGAGCTGGGAAAGCTCCTGGTGCCTCATGGCACTACCACCATTATTGCAGATCCTCATGAAATAGCCAATGTCTGCGGTCTAATTGGTTTGGACTATATGCTAAAAGCTTCCCAGGGCAGCGCTCTGGACATTAAGATGATGCTTCCCTCCTGCGTACCGGCAACTCCCTTTGAACACTCCGGTGCGACCATCACCTCACGAGAAATGACTGCTCCTCTTGCCGCAAATAAAGTTCTGGGACTAGGCGAATTTATGAATTACCCCGGGGTCATTGCCGGAGAGGATGAAATTTTAAATAAGCTTCTTGCCGCTATAAATACAGATAAAATTATTGATGGCCATAGCCCCGGTCTCCAAGGCTTGGGCTTAAATGCCTATGCTGCAGCCGGTGTTAAGACCGATCACGAGTGCGCCACCGTAAAAGAAATGGAGGATAGACTATCCTGCGGTTTCTATGTACTCCTGCGTCAAGGCTCCGCCTGTCACAATTTAGAAACCTTAGTCAAGGGTGTTACACCCTTTAACAGCAGAAGATGTCTGCTCTGCGCTGACGACTTACAAGCAAAAACAATTTTAAGTCAAGGCCATATTGATCACAGTCTCAGACTATGCGTTA
>CAZTGQ010000035.1:3727-10981 GCA_964613345.1 uncultured Acidaminococcales bacterium
AATGGTCTTGACCCCCTATTGGCCCTCCAAATGGCAACCTTAAACGCCGCGGAGTGTTACGGCTTAAAGGATAGAGGAGCTCTCTCTCCCGGTCTTAAAGCCAATATTGTTCTCTTAGACGATTTAAAAGAATTTCGGGTAAACAAAACCTTTATCAATGGACAGCTAGTCGCTCAAAAGGGAGAATATTTACTTCCTCTAGCTCATGAGGATAGCTCTGTAACTCAGGGCAAATTTAAACTCAAGGATTTTTCTCCCCAGAAATTAAAGCTTAAGCTAACATCCTCTAAGGTACATGTTATTAAGGTTATTCCCGGTGAAATTGTCACCACCAACGATGTGGAAACAGTGAAGCTCTCTTCTAAGCAGGAGTTCGTCTACAATCCTCAGCAGGATATTGTAAAAGTGGCCGTGGTGGAAAGACACCAAAATACAGGAAACGTAGCTGTGGCACTTTTAAAAGGTTATGGCCTAAAGCAAGGGGCTTTAGCAGTATCTGTAGCTCATGATTCCCATAACATCATTGTCGTCGGCGTTAGGGATGAGGATATGGCTATAGCCACTGAGCAATTGGCCGCACAAGGCGGAGGCATAATTCTAGTGAAAAACGGCGAAATATTAGAAAAAATGCCCCTGCCTATAGCCGGCTTAATGACCGACCAGACAGGAGCATGGGTTGACCAAAAGCTTGTAGCCATTCACAAGCTGGCCCATGAAGCTTTAGGTGTTAAAAAAGAGGTGGAGCCTATCATGACACTTTCTTTTATGTCTCTAGCTGTAATCCCAGAGCTAAAATTGACTGACATGGGACTCTTTGACGTTAAAGCCTTTAAATTCATTGCCCTAGAGGCCCAGTAGCATACCTATGGTAACTGCCATAAGCCTATAGCCTCTTTGGCAGCCAAAATTCGCATCACACTAGCATCAAGGCGGGAGGAAGAAATTCTTCCCGCCTTTGCTGCATTCAAAATCTCGCGATAAATAGTATAGCTCATAGTAGGATCTGCTCCGCAGGACAATAAAATATCCACCCCTGCATCCACAGCCTTGATCCCCATGACCTCACTACTATAAACCTTACTCAGCCCGCCCATAGCCATATCATCTGTGATAATAATACCCTCGTATCTCCACTGCTTTCTGAGCACCTCCGTCAGCAGCTCCGGTGCTACGCTAGCCGGTTCTTTACTAAAAGCAGGATATACCAGATGGGAGACCATAATCATATAGCTACGAGGAGGCCTCTTATTAACCATGGCTAAAAAAGGTGCCATGTCCATAGCTTCTAACTCTTGGCGACTTATGTTAATCGCAGAAGTATCCTCATGAGGATCAAGCAGCATTTTCCCGATGCCGGGAAAATGCTTAATAGCACATTGGAGCTTTGCCTCCTCATAGCCCTTCAAGGCCGCTTCTACCATTGGGGTAACCGTTTCCGCCGTACTGCCATAGGACCTACGATTAGTTAGACCTAAATCCGCCACAGGAGCAAAGTTAGTATTAAAGCCATGATTCTTAAGACTTTGCGCTGTTTTAACCGCCCAAAGCTTAACCTCCTCCGGCTCGCCCACTTCTCCTAAGCTAGCTGCAGAGGGTGCTACTACCAAGGACTGGCGCATTCTAGCTACCTGTCCACCTTCTTGGTCCACAGCAATAAAAAGAGGAATTCCCTGTCCCTTGCTTTTTGCACCTACTTGTAATTTGTTATTTAAATCCTGTACCTGACCAGAGCTAATGAGATTACGGTCAAAATGAATTACACCACCTACATGGCATTCCTCCACTAATCTGCTAGCGGTCTCATCATAGTCCGTACCCGGAATGCCCACAAAAAGCATTTGCCCCACCTTTACCTCTAAGGGCAAGCTCTGGACATAGCTTTGAAGCTTTTCCTCATGGGTGGGCACCTTAAGCTTAGGAGCTACAGCTACAGTTGCTCCCGGTGTACAGCCACTGAAAAAAAAGACTCCAAATATGAGGGTCATAATAAGGCGCCCTCTTCTAGAAAGCTTCTCCACCATTTTCTTCCTCCCCATCTTAATTATAGAAAACTAGACCTCCACTACGCTACGATTTTAATCTCTCGAGTGAAACGGTCTATAAATTTATGCTCCTTGTGATCATAGGTTTTAACTACAATACGATCAGGATAAAGATATAGGGAATTAGTCCATACCTGCTTGCCTTCCCAAGAAGGATTGTGTACATCAAGAACCTTCCCCCGATACCAATTCAGCTTATTATGAAAACTGGGATTGCGAGGTGATGTATGGGTGTGTCCTGAAGCCCAAATTTTAATCTGAGGATTAGCCGCAATAATTGCGTCTATTTTTTCCCAGGGCTGAGCAATATACTGAGGCCCATTAACCTTAGGCGTATAGGAAATTAAGGTTCCCTTTAAAGGTCCATGGAAGAAGATGATTGTAGGACACTTCTTATTCTCCGCCAAGGTCTTCTTCAACCAGTTTAATTCTGCGGAGGACATCTCCGTAGGATAACGAGCTGCCGGATTATCGGGAGAAAGAAAAATTAGCAAATACTTACCCAGCCTTTGAGCTTTATATAATTGTGGTGTCTCAAAATATTTATGAAAATACTGAAATTCTCTTTTGCTCTCCTCAGGTTTTGCCCGCCAAGATTTCTTCTTGGTATTGTAGCTGCTGGCATAAAAATATTCATGATTGCCCGTCATAAATACCTTAGGCTTTTTTATCTGCATAGCAAAGGCTGCTGACTCCTGATAAGCTTTTTCTGTACCGGATTTTGCAATCATATCTCCAGTAAAAGCCACCAAATCCACATCCTGCCAGCTATTAATATCTTCCACTGCCTGATTTTTGTGGCGCACCATTAGCTCCCCCTTAACAGGCTTATTCTTGGAAAAGAATTTACTGGGAAAGTGCACATCGCTGGCAACCACAATACGATAATAAGCCTTCTTATCAGGTTGCTTCGCGCAGCCTGTGGATACTTGCCAAGATAGCATTAATGCTAAAATCAAAGTGAAGACTTTACAAAAGCGTCTCATCGGACAATCCCCCATTGTCATCATTTCGCATAAATTTTAATCCTCCAAACTAATTTACGCTTATATTATAGCATACAAAAATTAATTTACACTGTTCACAACAATTAGCAAAGACAGGACATGATATTATAATTATAATTCGAATTCCGTTTTAAAGAGGGTCACAGACTCTCCCTTGATATAAATTTGGTCATCCTTTAATTCGCAGTGAAAAATCCCCTGTCTCTTAGAAAGCTGACAATCCACCATAACCGTTTTCTTCAGTCTCTGAGCCCAATAAGGCACTAAAGTGCAATGGGAAGAGCCAGTAGCCGGATCCTCATAAACTCCGCAGCCTGGAGCAAAATACCTGGAAACAAAGTCCACATTTGTACCCGGAGCAGTGGCAATAATGCCAAAAGCATCTAGGTTAAAAAGCTTGGTTGCCTCCGGCTGCAAAGCAGCCACTTCCTCCTGGCTGCCGTAAACCACCATGATATCCCTGGAAGCATAAAATTCCAAAGGCTTACCACCCAAAACCTCGGCAATATCTTCTCTGGGCGGAATAGTTGCCCCCTGTCTAACAGGAAACGTCAGGGTCAAATAGGCACCCTCTCTGGTCACTGTAATAGGCTCCCCCTGCTCTATGGTAAAGGTAAGACTGGTTTTATCCTTATCTCGTTCACTAAAAAGTGCATAAGCAGTTGCTAAGGTAGCATGCCCACATAAATCTATTTCCACTTCCGGTGTGAACCAACGGACATGATAATTTTCTCCCTCGGGATAAACAAAAGCTGTTTCTGACAGATTGTTTTCCACCGCTAATTTATGCATTAAATCCACACTTAAAGGCTCCTCAGTTAAACAAACTGCAGCCGGATTACCTTTAAACAGTTCATTAGTAAAAGCATCCACCTGATACATGATTATCTTCACGACCTCTACCCCCTTTAACCTATATGCTAATTCTCTTAGCGAATTATATTTTATCACCCTTAGGCTAGGGTAACAAGAATTTACATAAAGAATTTGAATAAAAGATTTTTTAATGCTATTATCATTGTAAATCACTATGTAAATAGGCGCAGTGCTCCCTACAACATTAAAAGTGGTTTAAGCAGTATAACTAGATATAACAGAATTTGGCAGCTACTGGATACCGCCACCAAGCCATTAACGCCTGAAGACTTTAGACGCTTTAGTGAGGATCAGCAGGACGGCCCTGATAATAGCATTTATCGTCTAGGCTCTAAACCCAATAGTACCCAAACTCTGGCAGTTCTAATTGCCTACATTCCGCCTGTAGGAGAGCCGCAGCTTTATATCAAGTATCGTGCAAAGCCTGACCAAAAGGGAGGGGAAAAATATTTTCCCCTCCAGCCCTTAAGTAAATATAATACTATTTAAGATAGACAGCTAAACAGCCACTGTTTCAAGTATTTTCTTGAGACAGTGGCTGTTGTGTTAAAAGCTTTTTATTCACTCTGTAAATTACGTTCTGGATGGAGCTTCATTTCTCGATTATGCAGCATAGTTACTAAAATAGGGCAAAGAATAGCTGTGGTAATAATAGCAGCAGAAACCTGTACTGTGGCAGCGTCACTTACAGCAGTGGAAATTACTCCTGCCGCAGCTACTGCAGCCGGCGTACTAGCTGCATTACCAGCAGTCGTACCAATGGCAGCCCCTACTTCTGGGCTCTTAGATTTCATCAATTTGTAAATAAAGTATCCCACTAAACCGGTTATAACGGTAGAAGCAACACCCAGTAGTACACCTGCCGGTCCTGCCTTAACAATAGAAGTCAAGGTAAGTCCTGCCCCTAGCGGAAAGGCAAAGAAAGGAATGAGCAGTGTAGCTCCAGGCTCACAAAACTTACGAATATCTTTATCCAAATTACCTAAAATACAACCAATTACAATAGGAATTACGCACCCAATTAAGGTAGCAATGGGAACCTTGTACCCAGCTGCGCCTAAAGCAAGTAAGGTAAAGAAGGGTCCGTCATTAATTGATAAAATAGAAACCGCTCCCACATCTGTAGCATCGCCAAACTCACCGGCTAAGGCTGCATACAAGCCACCATTAGAATTAGCAACGGCAGCAATCACAGCCAAAGGAGTTATACCCCATATACCGGCTTCGCCGAAAGCAAAGCTCAGGGCAATACCTATTAGCATACCGGTTACCACCTTGGTGGTAGTCAAAACAACGCCTTTAGTCAAGGTCGTACCGGCTTGTTTGAAATCTATAGTCACCCCATTGCAAAACAGAAAGGCAGCTAAAATAGGCATAGCTCCTGCTTTCCACAAGTAGGTAGTAAAGGTACCATTGAAATAGGTCCATATCCAAGGAGTAAAGGTGTTAACTAAGGCACCCATTAGTAAGGGGACTATCATAATACCGCCAGGAACTTTTTTCACTGTTTGTAAAATTCTCATTTTAAACTGTCTCCTCTATGTAACTGATTAGTCTTAGAATGTCCCGGAAACCTTGTAAATACCAAACTCACGATGACCTAATACTTCAGCCTTAGTCTGTTTACCATTACACACTTCCAGCATAAGATTAAAAGCCTCTTCACCAATATCTTTAATGGTGGAGCCTTCCGTAATAATTTTGCCGGCATTAATATCGATATTGTCAGGCATATTGTTAAAGGTGTCAGCGTTACCAGTAATCTTAATTACAGGAGCTATAGGACTGCCGGTAGGAGTACCACGACCAGTAGAGAACACGATTACAGTTGCTCCGCCAGCTACCATTCCCGTAATAGAATCAATGTCCTGACCCGGTGTATCCATAAAATACAAGCCCCTCTTCTCCACAGGAAGAATTTCAGAATATTCCAAAGCACCTGTAAAGGGACGAGTACCTGCCTTGTACATACAACCTAAGGATTTTTCTTCGATAGTGGACAAACCGCCTACCTTATTACCGGGAGTTGGTTGTCCGCTACGTAAATCCTCTCCTAAAGCAATAGCACGTTCTTCACATCTATGTACAATATTTAAAAACTTTTCCTTTTGCTTAGCGTCAGCAAAGCGTGCCGCTAAAAGATGCTCTGCACCAATAACCTCAGTAGTCTCGCTTAAGATACTGCTGCCGCCTAAGCCTACTAATTTGTCGGACACATAACCAATAGAAGGGTTAGAAGCTAAGCCACTGGTTGGGTCGGAACCGCCGCACTCCATACCTAGAATAAGTTCACTAACATCCCCTTCTACTTTAACTTGGGTAGAAAGCTTAGCTGCCATACTGGCAGCCTTTTCAGCTCCAACAGCAATAGCCTTTAAGGTACCACCACATTTTTGAATAGTAATAGCCTCTACAGGTTTACCTGTAACACTAATTCTCTTTGCCAAATCCTCTGCTTGAATACCATCGCAGCCTAGTCCAACTACTAAAACAGCTCCCACATTGGCATTCATACCGAATCCCTGTAAGGTTCTTTCCGTTTGCTCTTGATCAGAACCGATTTGACAACAGCCATGTTGATTAGGAACATAAACTGCACCCTCAATTTGCGCTGCAATTTTAGCAGCAGTATCTGTGGCACAAACAGATGTCGGCAAAACTAATAATTACGAACTCCAAAATGACCATTTTCACGTCTATAACCCATAATTTTCATAATATATTCTCCTCCTATTTCTTGTCTCCACGACCACGAGTACTTGCCAAATTGTGAACATGTACATAATCACCGGGCTTTAAATCTTCTAAAGCCTCACCAATAACTTCACCATATTTATAACAAAACTCACCTTTTTTTATAATTGCTGTAGCCATCTTGTGGAATTTAGGAATATCGGCATTAGCGATATAAGTCTCCCCCTCCAAAGTAACCTTTTCACCTTTAGCTATAGGCTTCAAGCAAGTAACTAAATTGTCTTTTGCATTTACATGAATAACCGCATTCATAATTAACCCTCCTCTAAATTTGTATCATCCCCTGTGTAGGGGAATGATAACCTTGGTATGACCGTCTGTCATTAACCACATTTTAAAGACAATTTCCCTCCTCAGCAATGTTTTGCCCTAGCTTTTCAGTTCACATTTGCAACATTTTAAATTTTTTCCTTGTTTTAGTTATAATTAAATAGTAAAATGTTTAAAATTGAAACAGGGAGTTGTATATTATGTCTGAAAAAATTCGTGTCTTAGCCATCGCTCCTTATCAAGCCTTAAAAGATACAATGCTTCGAGTAGCCAAAACAAAAGACAACCTTGAGCTAACGGTAAAA
>CAZTGQ010000036.1:0-10140 GCA_964613345.1 uncultured Acidaminococcales bacterium
CTGCGGCATTAATATAAGGCACTAAGGTAACATGAATATACAAAACATCATTACGCCCGATGTCCTTTTTTACCTGACGAATGGCTTCCATAAAGGGTTCACTTTCAATATCGCCCACAGTACCGCCAATTTCTGTAATAACAAAGTCGGCGTCATCCTGCTTGCCTACACGGTAAACTCTTTCCTTAATTTCATTGGTAATATGAGGGATAACCTGAACCGTTCTGCCTAAATAGTCCCCTCTTCTTTCCTTATCAATAACAGCCTGATAAATTCTACCGGCAGTAACATTAGAGCTCTTAGATAAATTAATATCAATGAATCTTTCATAGTGTCCTAAATCCAAATCGGTTTCTGCACCATCATCTGTAACGAAAACCTCACCGTGCTGATAGGGGCTCATAGTACCCGGATCAATGTTAATATAGGGATCAAACTTCTGGATTGTAACCTTATAACCTCTGCTCTTTAATAGTCTTCCTAAAGAAGCTGCTGTTATGCCCTTTCCCAACGAGGATACTACCCCACCGGTTACAAAAATATACTTTGTCATTTTCTTCCTCCCTTTATGGCCTTGTGCCAGTAATTTACATACGCTCCGGAGCACTTACTCCTAAAATTTTAAGTCCATGCTTTAAGGTGTGTCCCACCGCTTTAATCAAAGCCAGCCTTACCTGCTGCACATCGCTGTCCACACCCAACACTCTGCATTGATTATAAAAAGAATGAAATAAACCTGCTAACTCGTATACATAACGAGCCACTCTGTGAGGTGCTCTATCTCTGGCGGCCTGTGCTACAAGGTCTTCATATTCTCCTAGCTTTTTAATCAGCTCTATTTCTTCAGGAGTATTAAGCAGAGTGAAATCACCCTCTCCTCTTAAGCTAATACCTTCTTCTTCCATCTGTCTTAAAATGCTGGAAATTCTGGCATGAGCATACTGCACATAATATACCGGATTTTCATTGGAATGCTCCGTAGCCAAAGTCAAATCGAAATCTAACTGAGTATCCATGCTACGCATAACAAAGAAATACCTAGCAGCATCCGTACCTACTTCTTCGATAAGCTCATTTAAAGTCACTGTCTGGCCTGTTCTCTTACTAAGCTTCACCAATTCGCCATTACGGAAAAGGCTTACCATTTGCAGAATCAAAACCTCCAGCTGCGAATCCTTATAGCCTAGAGCTGTAAGAGCAGCTCTCACTCTAGGGATATAGCCATGATGGTCAGCTCCCCACAAATTAATAACCTTGTCAAAGCCTCTTTGGAATTTATTTTGATGGTAAGCGATATCTGCCGCAAAATAAGTAGGCACACCGTTATCCCTAATAACCACTCTATCCTTATCATCACCATAATCTGTGGATCTTAGCCAAACAGCACCATTTTCTACATAAGCAGTGCCCTTGTCCTCTAATTCCTTCACCACAGCTTCAATTCTATGATCATCATGAAGACTTTGCTCACTGAACCAGACGTCAAATTCGCAATTAAATGCAGCTAAATCCTCCTTCAGCGCAGCTAGCTTTTCTTCCTTAGCTAAGCTTTGGAACTGCTGAAGACGCTCTTGCTCCGGCATAGTTAAAAATTTATCGCCATACTTAGCCTTAATTCTTTCAGCAGTAGTAATAATGTCCCCGCCATGATAGCCATTTTCGGGGAATTCTACCTGCTGCCCAAAAAGCTCTAAATATCTAGCATTGACAGACAATGCCAAATTATGCATTTGATTTCCTGCATCGTTAATATAGTACTCACTGGTCACATTATAACCAGCAGCACGTAGCAAATTAGTTAAAGCACTGCCCACCGCTGCTCCTCTACCATGACCTACATGTAGGGGGCCGGTAGGATTCGCACTGACATATTCAATTTGAATTTTTTCTTTATCCTCTGTAGTAAGATTACCGTAGCTTTCTCCCGCCTGCACAATATGGGCTAAAAGCTGAGCCGTCCAAGCTTGTTTTAAATAAAAATTTAAAAACCCGGGACCGGCAATTTCTACCCTTTCCACAAAGCTAGCTGACAAGTTCTTTTTGATACCTTCAGCAATAACCTTGGGAGCCTTATGCAGGGTTTTAGCAGCCTGCATAGCAAAATTGGTAGCAAAATCACCAAACTCCTTTTGAGGAGGCACTGTTAATGCTACCTCGGGCAATTCACCAGCAGGCAATTCTCCTTGAGTAATAGCCTCCTCAACCGCCTGAATAATAGCCTTGGCTAAATTTTCTTTAATGTCCACTAATTTTATCCTCCTCAATGCTTATCAGCAGCTTAACCTTACCTTGAGCTGCTCCATCCAAAGTAACCTCATATTCTACCTCCAGAAACCAGGCTCCTCTTTCCTGTTTAACCAGAAAATGAGTTGTTGTTGTTTCCAAGGGCAGGGTGAAATACGGTGTTTTATAAATGCTACGAGAGACCTTCCCCTTGCTATGCTCCTGACAATGGTCATAGCTACCATGGCGAATTACGGTCAAGGCCTTCTGATCCCATTTAAGGGTAGTCTTAGTCCCCAGCATTCCGGTAGCCTCGGTTTCGTCATAACGGACATAGAAGGTCCCCATTTTCTCTTGCATCCGCCCATAGGCAATAAACTGATAGCGCTCCTCACTAGCTCCTAGCATCGTACTATCAATAGTAATCTTCACCGCATCCATATTCACTCCACAATAAGTAAAGGGCTTCTATTTGCGCTCTCCGCTGAGACCTTTAGCAAAGGTTGAAGCCCCCAAAAATCATTTTATCTTCGTTATATTATAATATAACTGGTTTTATTTCACAAGTGCTAAGGTGGGCAAAGAAGAAATCGTGTCAGGGACTTTATTAAGTCCTTGACACGATTTTGCTTATTTAGGTAAATAATCCTTGTTTCTGGTTAACGCTTCACCTAAATCTATCTGGTCTAAGGCTTCCGCCTTCACTCCAGCTTTATAAAGCTCCACCTTAGTAACCTCCGGTAATTCAGTTAAGGTATTAACCAAGCTGTAAAGTAGCATGGTCTGGGTATATTCCCCCTGTCCCTTTTGGAAAAACTCCTTATTAAAGCTTACCTGTGCGGTTTTATTTTTAATCTCCAGCTTTAAAATCTGCACCTTAGCAGGTAAATTAGTAGCGTTAGCCTTCAGCCACGCTTCACCTAAAGCAAGGGCTTTTTTCTCCGGCAGAAAACGAAGAGTTTCCGTGGTAAGGGCTAGTCTTTCCCCTCCATCCTTAGGTAAAACATAAATCTTACACTTTTCTTCTTTTTGCCCTGCTGGAGCCGACAAATTATCCTGCTTAGAGCTATCAGTCACTCCAGCTGGATTTTTTGGGGTTCCGGAAGAAGTCGCATTTTGGTTGGCACAACCGCCTACCAAAGAAGTGACAAGCACTAGGGCTAAAAGAAAACTAATATAGGTATGCTTCATAGGACTCTCCTTCTCAATTCTGTTGGTAGAAGTTTTCTATACCCTCTGCCAAGGCATTCGCTAATTTATTTCTGAACCAATTACTACGTAAAATTTTCTCTTCTCTTTTGTTGCTGAGGAAAAGCATTTCCACCAAAGCTCCTGGCATGGAGGAGCGCTTATTAACATATAAATTAGCGTGTCGTACGCCTAAATCTCTGAACTTTCCTGTTTTCATCATGGCTTCCTGCAAGGTGGTGGCAACCTGTAAATCATATTTGCTCTTAGCATGATAATAAGTGGAAAATCCGCCTATTTCTCTATTGTTATTAGCATTACAGTGAATACTAATAAAAAGATCAGCTACATTTCTCTCTGCCACGTCCACCCTAGCCTGCAATTCCTGTCTATCGGTAGCATCAGGTCCATAAACATCTCTATCATCTCTTCTGGTGAGGGAAACTATAGCACCTTTTTTCTCCAAAAGCTCCTTCAACTTCAAAGTAACCGGTAGGGTTACATCTTTTTCCATTAGTCCATTAGCTCCAATGGCACCGGAGTCGGAACCACCATGACCTGCATCCAAGGTAATGCGCTTCCCCTTAATACCTCCTTGGACAGCAAAGGACCTCACTCTAGGCGGAGCAGTGGTGGCTGTATTGTTCCCACTAACAGCAATATTTCTTTTGGGACCGTTATACACATCCAAAACTACACGATCGGGACGTCTGGCGCCCCTATCCTTTTTTAAATTAAAAAGCTTGTATTGACTACTATTAAGCTGTTTTTTTAGGGGCAAATGTAAAATTACTCTGTTCCCCACCTCTTCCACTGTGATTTTACGCACAGTCTCCGAGCTAGCTATTGAGTAGCTTTTATTTACTCCATTTTTCAGCACCCCAGTTACCGTCACCACCAGCTCATCATCCCTTAAGTTAGCTCTGGCCTTGGTAGGCTGGTCACAATCTAAAACCACACGCAATTGATTATCCGGAGTAACTCCGGTAGTTATACCTGTTATAGTTGGTGCTGCCATGGCCTGGGAATTGCCCAGAAGCAGAAAAAAGCTTGCTAGCAACAAAATTATTCTTTTTACCAAAACTATTCCTCCTTTAACATGAAAGGCCCTTCCTTCAACGCTCACTCCTGCACTCCTACTTCCTGTATAGCCATAGGTAGAGCTTCTACCAAATCACTGGCTCGCATACCGATTTTGCCCTTTTCTCCCACCTTATCCCCTGCTCGTCCATGAACGTACATGGCCCCAAGGGTTGCTTGCGTGAGCTCTAAGCCCTGTCCTAAAAAGGCTGCAATTATTCCTGTTAAGACGTCACCTGTTCCACCGGTAGCCATTCCTTCATTGCCACTGGTATTCACATAAACATCACCCTTAGCAGTAGCAACTAAAGCCGGTACAACCTTAAGCAGGACCACCGCCTGAAACCTCTTAGCAGCAGCAGTCGCCATGGTTACAGGATGCTCTACCACCTCTTTAGTTGTAACTCCCATTAAGCTAGCAAGCTCTTTGGGATGAGGCGTTAATATTTTATGTCTAATTGCTTTTAAAAGCATAGGTTTTTTAACAAAAGCAGAAAGTCCATCTGCATCTAAAACCACAGGCATACCCACCTGGGGTAAAAATTCCTGCAGAAGCTGGGCAGTAGCAGCATCCCTACCTAAGCCTGGGCCTACTGCCAAAGCATCACTTGTAAGAGTAGCCACAAGTGCCTCGGCGCAGGATAACGCTCTTTGGTCCACCATGACCTCAGTGAGCTTGGTAGCCAAAATAGCCACAACCTCCTCCGGGGCCATTAAATGCACTAGACCACCACCTGCTCTCACAACAGCTCTAGAAGTTAATTCTGCTGCGCCTACATAGCCTTTGGCCCCTGCCCACACAGCAATTCTACCATTATTGCCTTTATGGGCTGTAACCCTCCGCTTAGGCAAAAATTCTGCCGCTATGTCTTCCGTTACCAAATGATACTTACCATCACCTGCTTTAAGTAGTCCATCCGGTACGCCTAAAGAAGCTACGCGCACCCTGCCACTATAAAAGGCTCCTGGATATAAGTAAAGTCCCGTTTTAGCACCAAGCATGGTCACTGTATTTTGCGCCTTGATAGCCACGTCTGCTTTGCCTGTATCAGCCTCTACACCACTGGGAATATCAATAGCTAAAACAGGAAGTTCCTCTGGTAAAGAAGAAATAATCTCCCTGTAGCTCCCCTTTAACTGCCCATGAAAGCCGGTACCTAAAAGACCGTCTAAAATTAAATCTGCCTCTAGGCAAAGCTTTACCAACTCTGTCTGACCCTTTAAAGCTTTAGGCCAGGTCTTCACTAGAACGCTGCTGTGAGCTAAAAGCTCATAATTTCTCAAGGTAGAGCCTTTTAGCTTCGCCCTACCCTCTGCCAAGAGCACAGTAACCTTAGAGCCCTCCTGAGCGAGAAATCTAGCAGCTACTAAACCATCACCGCCATTATTTCCCTTACCCACAAGTACGACAATGGCTTTCTGGTTTAATGTTTGAAGAATATCCTTGCAAGCCTTGGCTAAGCTATGTCCGGCATTTTCCATGAGTAAATCCTCAGTAAGACCTGCTTTCATAGCCCTTGCCTCTATGCTTTTTATTTCTTCTTTCTGAAATAGCCTCATGCTAGCCCTCCAATATGACCTGAGCAATAGCTGAATCCTTACAATGACTTAAAGAAATATGTATATGCTTAACTCCCTTTTTCTCGGCTAAAGTCTTAAAATAGCCACTTAACTGTACCTGGGGATGTCCCAGGTCGTCATTACTAATGCTAATTTCCTGCAACACTCCCTGACGAAAGCCTTCACCTAAAGCCTTAGCAACAGCTTCCTTGCCGGCAAAACGAGCGGCGTAGCTTTCCAGACAGTGAGCGCCCTTGCCCTCACAATAAACAATCTCTACGGGAGTAAAAACCTTTTCCCGATAGCTTTCTCTTTGCACAGACTTTTCCATCCTGGCAACTTCCAAAATGTCGCACCCAACACCTAAAATCATTTTCTCCACCTCAATAAATTATTATAAACAATAAATGTGAACTTTTCTTGACAAAATTTTAACTATGAGCTTTTTTCCAAGCTTTTATTTGGGCCAACCGTTCCTTATATTTAGCCTCTAAACCCTGCTCCGTAGGGCGATAATATTCCTTGCCTTGAAGTGCATCAGGCAAGCACTGCATATTAGTTAATTTATCTTTGGTATCATGAGCATACTGATAGCCCTTACCGTAATTCAATTCGCTCATCAGCTTTGTGGGAGCATTCCGAATAACCAGAGGCACCGGCTCTGCTAAATGCTCATTAGCATCTACCCTAGCGGTGTTATAGGCTACCTCCATAGCATTGGACTTAGGGGCCATGGCCATATAAATCACCGCATGAGTTAAATGCACTGAGCATTCCGGCATACCAATAAAATGACAGGCCTGATAAGCAGCCACCGCAATTTCCAAAGCTCTGGAATCAGCTAAGCCCACATCCTCACTGGCAAAGCGAGTAACTCGTCTGGCCACATATAAGGGATCCTCTCCTGCCTCCAGCATTCTTGCCAGCCAATAAACAGCTGCATCAGGGTCGGAGTTACGCATGGATTTATGCAAAGCAGAAATCAGATTATAATGCTCCTCTCCCTTTTTATCATACAAAAGAGATTTTTTTGCTAGGCACTGTTCCAAGGTATCCTTGGTAACAGTAATAATGCCATTTTCCTCCTGACCATTTAAGATGACCATTTCCAAGGTAGAAAGAGCGTTTCTGGCATCGCCGTTAGCAAAGGCAGCCAGCATTTCCAGCATTTCCTCAGTAATATTTATTTTTTCCTCGCCAAAGCCTCTAGAGTCCTTTAGTGCTCTTTGCAGTAGGTCCACCAATTCCTCAGTGGTCAGGGCATGAAGCACAAAAACCTTACATCTAGAAAGCAGAGCGCTATTAATTTCAAAAGAAGGATTTTCCGTAGTAGCACCAATAAGCACAATGCTCCCCTTTTCCACAAAGGGTAAAAACGCATCCTGCTGTGCCTTATTAAAACGATGTATTTCATCTACAAAAACAATGGTTTTACCACCAAAACGCCGGTTAGTCTCTGCTTTTTCCATAACCGTACGAATTTCCTTAATACCGCTGGTAACTGCAGAAAAATCTATAAAGGTTGCCTTGGTATGCTTGGCAATAATGCGAGCTAAAGTAGTTTTGCCCACCCCCGGAGGTCCCCAAAATATCAGCGAGGAAATCATATCTCGCTCAATTAAGCGGCGCAGTACTTTACCCTCTCCCAATAAATGAGTCTGCCCCACAAATTCCTCTAAGGATTGAGGCCGAAGCCTGGCAGCAAGAGGTCTATTTTCTTCATTTTCAAAAAGTGTTCTGTCTTCCACCATAGCTTCTCCCTTCTCCTTTCCCACAATTCTTTACCTTTTATTGTATCATATTCACTCTATTTTGAAAAACAAAGTCGGAGCAAAAGCACCTTCGCTTCGCTCCGACTTTAAACCATTTTATTTTGGTTGCCAAACTACAATTTCCAAATCCTTATCTAAGGCCATAAGCTCTTCCGCCAATTGATCAGGATATGGATTAGCATAAACTATTTTTTTGATACCTGCATTAATTAAAATCTTAGTGCAAACCACGCAGGGCTGATGTGTACAGTAAACAGTTGCTCCGTCAGTAGAAACACCATGCACTGCAGCTTGTATAACTGCATTTTGTTCTGCATGAAGTCCCCTGCAAAGCTCATGATTCTGTCCTGATGGAACATGAAGCTTTTCTCTCAGGCAGCCTAGCTCTGCACAATGAGGCAGTCCCTTAGGTGTACCATTGTAGCCTGTAGCCAAAATTTGTTTATTTTTGACTAGCACAGCTCCCACACTGCGGCGCAAACAGGTGGAACGCTTGCTCACCACTTGGGCAATCTCCATGAAATAGCTGTCCCAATCCGGTCTCATCATTTAATCACCGTGCCAAATACTCTATCTCCAGCATCGCCTAGACCGGGCACAATATAACCATGCTCATTTAAGCCTTCATCCAAAGCAGCAGCATAAATTTTTACGTCAGGATGTGCCTCATTAAGCACCTTAACTCCCTCAGGCGCTGCTACAAGACACATGAAGCGAATATTATGATAGCCCTTTTCCTTGAGCATAGTAATAGCTGCTGCTCCACTACCACCGGTCGCTAGCATGGGGTCAATAACAATGACCTCCGCATTTTTGTCCGGAGGCATTTTGCAATAATACTCAATAGGAGTGAGAGTTTCCTCATCCCGATATAAGCCAATATGCCCTGCGTTAGCCTCTGGCATTAAATCCAGCACCGCATCTAAGAAGCCAAGTCCTGCCCTTAAAATAGGCACTACCGTAATACTGCTGGCCGCTAGCTTATAGCCTGTAGTTTTAGTCATAGGAGTAGTAACCTCTACCTCCTCCACTAACAAATCCTTAGTAACATCAAAAAGTAATAGTTGGGCAATTTGGTCCAACAATTGTCTAAAAAGTGGAGATGCAGTTTCCACAGCTCTTAGTCTTGTCATTTTTTCTTTGATTAAAGGATGATTTACTACTTGGATATTCATAGCCCTGCCCCCTGATTTATAAGTTTGGATATAATGGATATTTACCACATAAAGCAGCTACTCTCGCCCTTGCCTCTTGCTGCTTTTCTTCCGACTCCGGATTATTTAATACTAAGCCAATAATTCTAGCAACCTCTACAAAGTCCTCTGCCACAAAGCCTCTGGTTGTGCAAGCAGGTGTTCCCAAACGAATTCCACTAGTCACAAAGGGACTAGCTGGGTCAAAGGGAATGGTATTCTTATTACAGGTTATGCCTACAGCATCTAACAGCTGCTCCGCCTGCTTACCCGAAAGGTTCTTACTGCGCACATCCACCAAAACTAAATGGTTGTCCGTGCCGCCACTGACTAATCTCAAATCCTGCTTTACCAGCTCTTGAGCAAAAGCCTGAGCATTGGTAATAATCTGCTGCTGATAAGTCTTAAATTCCGGCTTCAAGGCTTCCCCTAAAGCCACCGCCTTGCCGGCAATAACATGCATCAAGGGTCCACCCTGAGTACCTGGGAAAACAGCCTTATCTATAGCCTTAGCATATTCCTCTTTGCATAAAATCATGCCTCCCCTAGGTCCTCGTAAGGTCTTATGGGTAGTAGTAGTGACTACATCTGCATAAGGCACGGGACTGGGATGCAGCCCTGCCGCCACTAGGCCTGCAATATGAGCCATATCCACCATGAAAATAGCCCCTATTTTTTTAGCCATCTGGCTCATCCGCTCAAAATCGATAATTCGAGGATAAGCACTGGCACCTGCCACAATCATTTTAGGCTTAGCTTCCAAGGCTATCTTTTCCATAGCCTCATAATCTATAGTCTCACTAACAGGATCCACACCGTAAGGCACAGCCTTAAAAAATGAGCCTGAAATATTAACCAGGCTACCATGGGATAAATGTCCACCCTGGGATAAATTCATGCCCATGAAGGTATCTCCTGGCTTTAAGAAAGCAAAGAAAACAGCTAAATTAGCATTTGCTCCGCAGTGTGATTGCACATTGGCATGGTCTGCACCAAAAATCTCACAGGCTCTATTTCTGGCTAGCTCCTCCACCTTGTCCACATACTCGCAGCCACCATAATATCTGTGGCCTGGATAACCCTCTGCATATTTATTGGTCAGCACCGTGCCCACCGCCTCTAGC
>CAZTGQ010000036.1:10150-10849 GCA_964613345.1 uncultured Acidaminococcales bacterium
CTAGCACAGACGGATAGGTGAAATTTTCCGAAGCAATCAGTTCGATTTTGTCTCTTTGGCGCCCTAATTCCTCACCTATAGCGCTAAAAACAGCAGGGTCTGCTACGTTTAATTTGTCTAAATTCATATTACCCTCCTTTTATTATCCTTTGTCCGGATGAACTATTTTCCAGTAGCTTTTACTTTTCTAAATTCATAATCTTAGTAACTCGACCGCTATGATGTCCGCCTAAAAATGCTGTGGTCAAATAAGTATCCACAATTTGCTCTGCTAGACCATAGCCTAGCACTCTAGCTCCCAAGCACATCACATTGGCATCATTATGCTCTCTGGCCTTTTGCGCACTATAGCAATTATCACACAGAGCAGCTCTTACGCCATCTATTTTATTAGCAGCGATAGACATACCGATACCTGTACCACAAATAAGAATTCCTTGTTCAGCCTTACCCTCAGCTATAGCCAATCCAACTAGCTTAGCATAATCAGGATAATCCACCGCTTTTTCACTATCAGTCCCGTAATCTTCAACTTCATGGCCCTTTTCCTCTAAATGAACCTTCAGCTTCTCTTTGAGGCTATAGCCACCATGGTCACACGCTATAACAATCTTCACAGGGACACCCTCTTTCTTTATTTATTATCATTATTATTGTAGCATATTTTCCGGTAAAAATTCGGGAATTTTACCGCTTAAA
>CAZTGQ010000037.1:0-10400 GCA_964613345.1 uncultured Acidaminococcales bacterium
ATTGTGATTAGTGCTTCTGGCGATTTTTTCTAGGGGTTCATTGTGTTACAGCCCCAGTGGACTTTCGCTACCAAGAGTACTATAAAATTCCTCTTCAAGGCAAGGTCTGCATTACTGCACCCTTTACAGATTATTATACTAAAAAGAAGATTATCGTCATTAGCGTGCCCATTTACGACGAAGGCAAAATTATAGGCGTACTATGCGGCGTAAATCCTGCCGGCAGCTTTACCCATGCTCTGGAAAAATCCTATGCCCAGTCTGATGCAGACTTTCGTCTTGTAGACCAAAAAGGAAATCTACTTTTAAAAGACAGCCTTAGTAGCTCCTCCAGCACAAGCAATATCTTCAGCACAAGCTATGAATATACTCAAGACCTAGAGAAAGCAAAAAGCAATTTCCAAGAGAAAAAAGCAGGTACAGCTGTTTTTAAAGAAAAGGACCAACCAGAAAAATACATGGCCTATGTTCCTCTGAAAACTAACGACTGGTTTATTATGACCACCGTTCCCTCTGCTATAGTCAGAGGCCCCATGGAAAGAATGCTCTCTTTTGTAGGCATACTCATGCTGGCCCTCTTTTTAACCATTGCTCTCATGCTTTATACCTTCAATCGCATTAAATGTCGGGATAGAGAGGAAAAGTACAATTTAGCCTACTCCGATTCCCTCACCGGAGCCAAAAACAAAACCAGCTTTATTTTAAGCTTACAACACTTGTCCCAGCTTTACGACGGACAGCATTACGTTTTGGTTCTGGATTTTAAAAATTTTTCGGACTACAATACTATCTTTGGCTTTAAGAACGGCGACAAGCTCATCCTAGCTACCAGTGATATTCTCTCTCAAGCTCTAGGTCAGCAAGAATTCTACGCTCGCTCCTACGCTGATAAATTTATACTGTTACTACAAGCCTGTTCCAAAGAAGAACTTAATCGACGTTTAGAAGATATCTTCACTCAAATCGGCGTCTACCTAGTCCATAACCACCAAGAGGATTACAATCTGCTTTGTCGCTTTGGCATCTATCAAATTCAGAAGGAAGACGGTGACAAGTCTCTCCACTCCTTTATTGATTACGCCAATCAGGCCAGGGTATCTCTCCTGAGTATTCATAAAAACACCTACCGTTACTTTGATGATACCCTTCATAACACAGAGACGGAAAATGCAAAGGTCGAAGCCAGAATGTATAAGGCTCTAGCAGCTAGGGAATTCGAGCTCTATTTACAGCCCAAATTCGGCATTTTAACTCCCCAGCCCCAATTAAACGGAGCCGAAAGCTTAGTCCGCTGGAATTTTGCCGGTGAAAAATTACTCACGCCCAATAAATTCATTCCTCAATTTGAAGAAAACGGCTTCATTATAGAGCTGGATATGTATATGCTGGAAGAAACCTGTCGTTTACTTCGGCGCTGGCTGGACGAAGGCAGAAAGTGCATCCCTATTTCCGTAAATCAATCCAGACTCCATATTTATAATGCCGATTATCTTGCCAATGTGCTTTCCATAGTGGACCAATATGAAATTCCCCATCAGCTTCTTGATTTTGAAATCACTGAAAGTGCCATGGCAGATTCCGCCGAGCAGGTACAGGAACAGTATAAACAATTGCGCAGTCACGGTTTCCTCACTAGTATGGACGATTTTGGCAGTGGCTACTCCTCTCTAAATCTCTTAAAGGATTTAGAGGCAGATACCATTAAAATAGACAAGGAATTTTTCAATACCTCCTTCAATACCACCAAAGGACAATTCATTGTAAAAACTCTTATTAGTCTAGTGAAGCATTTACAATACCATGTGGTAGCAGAAGGTGTGGAAACCAAAGAGCAGGTGGATTTTCTTCTTACCTGTCAATGCGATACTATCCAAGGATATTACTTTGGTAAGCCACAAAAGGTTACGGATTTTGAAACAAATTATTTTTAAACTGAAAACACGACTAGCCTTAGCCCCCTCCTTTCTTAGGGGCTAAGGCTAGTTTACTAATTGGAGTACAGTCCAGGTCAAGCATTTTTACAACTAATTTTCTTGATGCTTTTCTTTGTAGAGATTCTTATAATATTCACTTTCCTCCAAAGAACAATACACATAGTGCTCCGGTCCTACCATATATAAGCTAGTAGCTATCCCCTTAGCATATTTATGGGTACTGGGGTCGTAGTCCACTCTTTGGCGTTTTCGCTCTGCGGCTAAATCCGTCAAAGGAGATGCGGACAAAAGAGAAATAGTATAGGGATGGAGAGGCGCCCTATATAACTCCTCAGCCTCTGCCACCTCTAGAAGCTTACCATCCTTCATAACCCCAATGCGGTCAGACAAATATTTCACCATGGCTAAATCATGAGCAATAAAAAGATAGGTCATCTTCCTTTCTTTTTTTAGCTTAATCAAAAGATTAACCACCTGTGCCTGAATGGACATGTCAAGTGCCGATAGGCATTCATCAGCAATAATAAATTCCGGCTCCACACATAAGGCTCTGGCGATACCGATACGCTGACATTGTCCACCGGAAAATTCCATAGGATAACGATTTACATAAGCCCTATTAATACCCACCGTATCTAAAAGCTCATAAATTTTATTCAGCACCTCTTCCTCTGTCTGCGCTACGCCATGCAATCTAATGGCATCTCCCAATATTTTCTTAATGGGAATACGAGGATTAAGAGAGGCGAAGGGATCTTGAAAAATCATCTGCATGGATTTTCTAAAGGCAAGAATTTCCTCCCTGCTTTTTATCTCATTGATATCTCTCCCCTTGTAATAAACCTTACCGGCACCAATACCTTCTAGCTTAATAACAGTTCTGCCGGTGGTGGATTTGCCACTGCCGGACTCACCCACTAGACCGAAGGTTTCTCCCGGATAAATATTAAAGGAAATATTATCAATAGCTCGCACCGGATTTTTAGAATTTTGATTAAACATCTTAAAGAGCCCTACTACTTTTAAAATGGGCTCCTGCTCTATTTCATTAAACATGAAGAGCACCTTCTCTCTGCAAAGCTTTAAACTGCTCATGACGTTTTTGGATTTCTTCTGGCGGAGCTACTTGTGGAGCTCTGGGATCTAGAAGCCAGGTAGCGGCGCTATGAGTAGGACTAACTGTGAAATAAGGTGGCACCTGCTCAAAATCAACAGCTAGAGCATATTTATTACGAGGAGCAAAAGCATCGCCCTTAGGCATGTGCAGCAAATTAGGTGGCGCTCCAGGAATATTGTACAGCTCCTGTTGACTGGTGCTTAATGAGGGCATGGCACATATAAGTCCCCAAGTATAAGGATGCTGCGGATTATAAAAAATCTCCTCCGCTGTACCCATTTCCACAATACGACCTGCATACATAACTGCCACTCTATCTGCTACATGAGCTACCACACCGAGATTATGGGTAATAAAAATGACAGAGGTACCAAACTTAACCTTTAAATCATCCACCAAGTCCAATATTTGTGCTTGAATAGTCACATCCAAGGCCGTAGTTGGTTCGTCAGCAATTAAAATATCCGGCTCACAGGCAAGGCTGAGAGCAATCATCACTCTCTGTCTCATACCACCGGAAAATTGATGGGGGTAGCTTTTACTATTTTCCTCCGGATTTCTAATACCTACAAGTCCCATCATATCAATAGCTTTATGCATAGCCTCAGCTTGAGAAACACCTTCGCTTAAAATAATTGATTCGGCAATTTGCTGCCCCACGGTCATGGTGGGATTAAGGGACGTCATAGGGTCTTGAAAAATCATAGCTATTTTTTTCCCTCTAAGCTTTTCCATTTCTTTTTCCTGCAGGGTGAGTATATTCTTACCCTCATAGAGAATTTCCCCTTTTTCAAAGACAGTATTCTTCTTCGGCAACAGTCTATTAATAGCCTTCATGGAAACAGATTTGCCACTGCCAGATTCACCCACGATTGCTAAGGTTTCACCCCGATGTAGGTCAAAGGTCACGCCCTGTACCGCTGCGATTTTACCCTCCAAGGTATTAAAGGAGATGGTTAAGTCTTTTACTTGTAAGATAGTTTCCATTCGATTGTCTCCCTTCGACTATTTGCTTTCTCCACCCACTGCTTCGTTAAGTCCATCACCTAAAAAGTTAATAGTTAAAACTGCCACTAGGATACACAAACCGGGAGGAATCCACCGCCATGGTTCAGCGGACAGGACTGTAATGCTTTGAGCCGCAGTCAGCATATTACCCCAGCTGGAGGTTGGTGGTTGCACACCTAAGCCTAAAAAGCTTAGGGAAGCCTCCGTCAAAATAGCATGTGCTATACCAAAAGTACAATTAACCAAAATAGGAGAAACCACATTGGGTAAAATCTGTTTGAAGACTATATTGATAGGAGCATACCCGGTAACAACAGCAGCAGAAACATAGTCTATAGATTTAACCCTCATAACATCACTGCGCACCAAACGACAAATAGGTGGCCAGCCCATAAAGCCCATGACAAACATCACCGTCCACATATTAGGACCAATAACGCTGACTATAACCAGAATAATCATAAACTGAGGATAAGCCATAAAGACCTCCGTTATCCTCATAATAAAAGCATCTACCTTCCCACCAAAAAAGCCGGAAATAAGACCTAGGGAAATACCAATTAAAGCGTAAATAATAACGGAACCTACGCCTACGATTAAGGAAACTCTGGTACCGAAAATCATTCTGGATAAAACATCCCTGCCTACGTCATCGGTACCTAAAAGAAATTTATCGCTAGGAGCTGCACTAAAATCGCCAATAGAATCTATAGGACTAAAGGGTGCAATAAAAGGTGCTGCCAAGGCTGTAAAAAGCAGTGCCACCAAAATTATTAGACTGGCTAGAGCCACCTTATTTTTTTTAAACCTCTTCCAGGCAATACTCCCCCAGGAAGCAGCCTCCTGCTGAGGGACATCTCTCAGCTCTTCTTCGGTTCTATTTACTAAAACAAATCCATCTGAGCTCATGTAGATAGCCTCCTATTTGGTATATTTAATTCTAGGGTCAATGAAGGCATAGGAAACATCAACCACAAGATTAGCAATTAGCACAGATACAGCAGAAAAAATTACTATTATCATCAAAACAGGATAATCTCTAGCATTGATAGAAGCGATGGTCAAGGAACCAATACCGGGCCATTGAAAGATTTGCTCTGTTACTACGGCGCCACCAATTATCTTGGGCAAATCAGTACCAATGACCGTAATGATAGGGATTAAGGAATTACGCAAAACATGGGAAAATAAGATTTTCTTTTGACTTAAGCCCTTAGAAATAGCAGTACGAATATAATTTTGACTCAGCACATCCAAAACACTTGCTCTCACGTAGCGAATCATATTCGCACAATACTGTGCTGCCATAACAATCACCGGCAAGACTAAATGCTCTAGGAGACTTATAAAGTCATCCTCATAGCCCAAGGTCTCCATGCCGCCAGTGGGCAGCATTTCCAGCTGAATAGCAAAAATATAAATCAAGGCCAAGCCCATAAAAAAGGGAGGAAAAGAAACATTGCAAAAGGTAAGACCTATAATAAAGCGATCTAAAAAGCTGTCCTTCTTTAGCGCTGCTACAATACCCAAGGGGATAGCAGCAAGATAGGCCACTATTAAGCTGGTAACCATAAGAATAAGCGTTGGTCTAATTCTCTGACCAATAACCGTAGAAATAGGTTGATGGTTGGCAAAGCTGAAGCCGAAATTGCCGGTAACAAGACTCTCTGCCCATTCACAATACTGTAGGACCAGTGGCTTATTAAGGCCAAAGGATTCTCTAATGAGGGCCACCTGCTCCGTAGTCATTTCCGGCGTAAGGAACATATCCGCTGGATCACCCGGCGTCATATGCATGAGGATAAAGGCTCCCACTGAGATAAAGAATAAAACAGGAATGGCAATGACAATGCGTTTGAGAATGTATTTGAACATCTAAATTTCCCCTCTCCCCCCTAATTTTAGACAACAAAAAAGCAATGGCCTTAAGCACCATTGCTTGAAAAGTTCTTACTGTAGTTGTCCGTAAAGATAAATTTATACTACGACAGCACTCTTACTTTGTCAAGTTTATTTTCTTATTTTCTGTTGACAGCTCCCCAAAAAAAGAGTATTATGCCAATATAAAAGCATCGCTGCTAGCAATAGCACGGTGCTTTTTTCTTTACCCAAATGACAAAGGGAGGCCATCTGCATGGAGAAAAGCTTGGAAGAAAGCATTGCTAATATCGTCCCACAGGTAACTGCTTGGCGACATCATCTGCACGAATATCCGGAGGCATCCTTTGAAGAGTTTGCTACCACTGAGTACATTGTGGAGCAAATCAAAACTATGCCTGAGATTACCTACATTAGACCTTTAGCCACTGGTGTAGTAGCAACTCTGGACACCGGTAAATCGGGCCCTGTGATTGCCCTAAGAGCAGATATAGATGCTCTTAAAATTCAAGAAGAAAGTGGCGTTCCCTTCAGTTCCAAAAACCCAGGCATTATGCATGCCTGCGGACACGACGCCCATACGGCTATGCTCATGGGAGTAATGACCGTGATGTATGAACACAAAGCTGAGTTAAAAGGAAAATTTGTTTTCATCTTCCAGCCAGCCGAGGAAGATCCTCCCGGCGGAGCCAAACCACTAGTGGAAAAAGGCATCTTAAAAGATGTAGATGCCATTATTGGTCAGCACGTCGGCTCCATAACTGATCTTGGCAAAATCGAAGTAACTCCCGGCTATGTAGCAGCCAATGCCGATATCTTTACAATTACCATTACCGGTAAAGGCGGACATGCCTCCAGACCACAAAGCTGCTTAGACCCTATTCCTGTAGGAGCAGAAATAGTTACCTCCTTGCAGCAAATCATTTCCCGCTATGTACCTCCTACCGCTCCTGCTGTGCTGAGCATTACCTATTTCCAGGCCGGTACTACCCACAACATTATTCCTGACAAGGTTATTCTCAAAGGTACAGTGCGTACCTTTGCGCCTGAAGTAAGAGATTTAATTGAGGAAAAAATAAGTTCTATCTCTACAGGCATTGCCACAGCCGTTGGCTTAAAAGCAGAGGTTGATTATAAACGCGGTTATGATGCTCTCTATAACGAAGAAGCTCACACCAAGGCCTTCATCGCCATGGCAGATGAGATCTACGGAGAAGGCACCTGCGTAACACCAACGCTAAGTCTAGGCGGCGAGGATTTCAGTGCTTACTTAGCCGAAGTACCGGGCTGCTTTTATCATATAGGCACTGCTAGCGAGAAAATGGGGACTCGTTACGTAGGTCATAATTGTCACTTTATCATTGACGAGGACGTTTATCCCAAGGGTATGACGCTCATGCTTAAAGGAGCGCTACTCTTTCAGAAGATGGCAGAAGAGAAATCCATATAGAAAAAGAAGGATAATATGAGGGGAGTTGTTATTATGTCATTATTTAGTAACGTAAGAAGCAAGAAAGGTCTGATGCTAGCTCTAGGCATTATGTTAGGTGCTAGCCTTTTAGCTACCGGCTGCGGTGGTAAAAAGCAAGCTGCCTCCGGTGGCACTACCGGCGGTAAGGATAAGCCTTTATTCATTGGTTTGACCAATGCACCATCCGGCTTTAACCCTGTGCTCTGTGCCGATGCTGCTGCTAAATGGGTTATTGGCTTTATGTATGATTCCCTCTTAGGTCAGCCGGAAATCAATAAGTTCACACCGCACCTAGCACTAAGCATTGACACCAAGGATAAGCAAACCTATACCATTAAGCTTAATCCTAACGCCAAATGGTCTGATGGTAAGCCTATTACCGCTGACGATGTAGTATTCACCTTTAATCTTATTGCTAATCCCAAGGTTGCCACCTCCAGAGGACGCTATATTAAAATGCTGGAAGGCGTGGATGCTAATGGTAAATTAAAGACTGAGGGCACAATTCCCGGATTAGTAGCTAAGGATGCTACCACCGTAGAATTTAAATGCAAGGCTCCCTTAGATCCCAACTACGTAAAAGGTCTCTTAGGCTTTGATGTAGCAATTATCCCTAAGCATATTTTCGAAAAAATTGACCCTAGTAAAATTGCCAGCTCCCCTGCAGCTACCAATCCTACTGTAGTAAGCGGACCGTATAAATTTGTTAAATATGTAACCAATGACCATGTAGAATTAGCTGCTAATGACACCTATGTCAATGGTGCTCCTAAAATTAAAAAGGTATTCCTTAAAATAGGCAATGGCACTAACCTAGTGGTAGATCTCAAGGCCGGTAAAATCCAAATGGCTGCCGGTGGCGGTATAGGCATGGTTCCCATTAAGGATCTAGATACCTTAAAGAAAGAAAAAAGCTTAAAGGTAGAAGCCTCTCCTGCTCCCTCCACTCAGCTTTTAATTGCTAACAACACCAACCCTGCCTACAACGTACATTTCCGCAGAGCTCTTACCTTTGCTATTGACCGTCAAAAGATTGTTGACCAGCTCTACAAAGGCTATGCTCAGGTTAATCCCAGCCTTTACAGTGAAGCAAGCTCTGTGTTTGACAAGAGCATTAAGCCACTGCCCTTCGACCCAGAGACGGCCAAAAAGGAATTGGCTCAATCAGGCTTCGATACCTCTAAAACTATTACCTTATTGGTTCCCATTGGTAATGTGCTGAGAGAACAATCTGCTGACCTTATTCAACAAAATCTAAAAGCTATTGGTTTAAATGTACAATTACAAAAGCTGGACTTCCCCACCATGCATAGCAGAGCTATGAAGGGAGATTTTGAAATGCTGCTCATCGGTTTAAATCAGCCTGCTGACCCAGACTTTTCCAACTACTACACACCTGGTTCCGCCGGTAACTACAGCCATACCAATGATGCTAAGCTCAACGAGCTCTTCGCTGCCGGTGCTGCTAAGACTGACTTTAACGAGCGTAAGCCGATTTACCAAGAAATTCAAAAATATCTCAAAGAACAATGCTTCGTTACTGCACTCTATGCACAAAACTATTTCATCGTCCAAGCTAGTAACATCGATGGCGGCCTCAAGCAATTCTATGATGGTAGCTTAGATGATATTAACAAGTGGAGTTTTAAATAAGCTAAAAATTAGGTAAAAAGACTCTGGCCAACGCCAGAGTCTTTTATTTTACAACACACTTAAATCCGCATTAAGCAAATCCGTAATAAACATATGTCCAGGTGCATGAGTAATCATGAACTCTGGCTTGACAGACATGGCCACAGCTTGCGGTGTTACACCACAAGCCCAAAAGACCGGTATTTCCCCTGGCTTAATGGTTGATGGATCACCAAAATCAGGTTTCATAATATCTTTAATACCAATGGCCTCCGGATCTCCTAAGTGAATAGGTGCACCATGTACAGAAGGCATTCTACTGGTAACCTGGGTAGCTCTAATAGCATCCTTAGGAGTCATAGGGCGCATGGATACCACCATGGGACCGGAGAACACACCTGCAGGTGTACAAGCAATGTTCGTTATATACATGGGTACATTATGATTTTCCGTAATGTGCCTAACCTCTAGACCTGCATCCAAAAGAGGACCTTCAAAGGAAAAACTACAACCTAACAAAAAAGCCACCAAATCATTGCGCCAGAATTTCTCCAAATCTGTGACTTCCTCTGTGAATTCACCATGACGATAAATACGATATTTAGGAATGTCATAGCGTAAGTCCGCCCCCGGGGCTGCCAGCTTAGGTTCAAAGCTGCCTACCTCTGTTACATCTAAAACAGGACAGGGTTTAGGATTTCTCTGGGTAAATAAAAGAAAATCAAAGGCCAATTC
The DNA here is from genome assembly GCA_964613345.1 of uncultured Acidaminococcales bacterium. Classification (GTDB taxonomy): domain Bacteria; phylum Bacillota; class Negativicutes; order Acidaminococcales; family Acidaminococcaceae; genus CAZTGQ01. Next base: position 9,776 of record CAZTGQ010000037.1, read on the forward strand.
CTTAGGTAAAATAGCCATATTAGCCTGAGCATACCCATTACACATACCGCTGGTAAATGAGCTTATCTCACCCTTTCTAATCAATTCTCTTACTGCTCTTGGTTCCATTTTGCTGTAATCCATTTTTGCCTCCTCTCAATATGCAGTGCTAAATATTCTCTAATCACATTTTAGCACATTCAAGCACTGTAAATTTTTAATTTTTTCACAGGTCACTATTGAAAATATCAATGGAGGTAAAATTTTCTCGACTCCCCATCAATGCGGGGAAGATAAGATGAGCTATTATACAGAACTCGGCGTTTCTAACCCTTGTTCTCCTCTTTTTCTTGAGCATAAGACTAATTTTACAAAAAGCTCTCTTAACTATATCCCGATGCAAAAAAAATTAAATCATGAAGACTACTTGTGACTTTATTTTCAATACTATTATTAAATATATTCAATTGATTTGCTCTTGACAGGGCAAAAATTAAATAGTATTATGTGCGCAAGGTAGGTGGTTCTTAGTAAATTTCCCCTTCCCAGTGTACTTTAAGCCGCTACTTTAGTAGTGGCTTTTTTTTACCTGCGAATGGTGTCACGATTAAACTTGAGGAATGTAGTGCTTGAGGGGATTGTATAT
>CAZTGQ010000038.1:0-10295 GCA_964613345.1 uncultured Acidaminococcales bacterium
TACTGTCCATACCTGACCAAGCCTTCCGCAAACTATTCAAACGATTGTTGACCAACACTTTGTCTTTTAAACAGGGCACTTAAATAAAAGTTGTTTTAGAAATACAAAATCGTCTTCAAGAAAAACATTCTGAAATACATTTTACATGAAGGAATTTCCTGTTCGTGATACCTGTATCTATAAATTGTGTCAAGTTCGTTCTGCATTAATTAGAAAGTACATTGTAGAGTTGGTCGATATATATTTTAATGTATATGGGCCTCAGGAAAACCATAAGGGCAAAATGGCTTCCATGGTTAGACAAATGTTTAATCAATGGAAGGCTGAAGGGAAGGTTAAGCTTTTTGAGGGCTATGGAGACTATGGCCCCGGTGAGCAAACTAGGGACTTCGTCTATGTGAAGGACGTAGTGAAGATTTTATTCTATTTCTGGCAGCATCCGGAGCTAAAGGGTGTGTACAACTGTGGTACAGGTAAGGCACATCAATTTAATGAAATGGCTCAGGCTGTGCTCAAGTATTTTGGTAAGGGTGAATTGGTTTATGTACCCTTCCCTGAGGTTTTAAAGGGTAAATATCAGAGTTATACTCAAGCAGATACTACGAAGCTCTTAGCTACCGGCTATGATGGTGGCTTTACTGATTTTGCTACGGCAGTAGGTGAATACTGTGCTGTCCTAGAGCAAAGTGACGGTTATTATACACAAAAATAGGAGAGTAATGGTGGCAGATAAGGCGGTTTTTTTTGACAGAGATGGGGTCTTTAACGAGGACCATGGTTATCTTTACCGTATAGAGGATGTTATTTGGGTGCCGGGAGCTAAGGAAGCGGTGGCCTATTTGACTAAGCTGGGCTATAAGATTTTCGTGGTGACTAATCAAAGTGGTATTGCCAGAGGGTTCTATGAGCCTAGCGACGTAGACAAGCTTCACGCTTATATGCAGGGAGAATTTGCTAAGCTGGGAGGACATATTACGAAATTTTATTATTGTCCTCATCATCCTACTAAGGGCGTGATAGCGAAATATTCCGGAGAATGCCAGTGTAGAAAACCTAAACCGGGAATGCTGCTTCAGGCTATGAGTGAATATGACTTGGATAAGAGTAAGTGCTTTATGGTAGGAGATATGCCTAAGGATTTAGAGGCGGCAGCAGGAGCCGGCATACATGGCTATCAATTTACGGCAGGGAATCTTCTAAGCTTTGTGCAAAATATTGTAGAACATAAGGATTGTGAACAAGGTGGAATATAAAAATATTCTCATAATTAAAATGAGTTCTTTGGGGGACATTCTCCATGCACTGCCTTTTGCAGCAGCTTTAAGGGAACGCTTTCCCCAAGCGAAAATATCTTGGCTGGTGCATCCTCAGTTCGCCGGCTTTATACCAGAAGCACCTTATATCGATGAGGTGCTTTATTTTGACAAAGCTGCTATGAAGCGAATGAGCTGGGGTGAACGGTGGCGTTATCTGCAAAAGATCAGGCAGGAGCTTCGCAAAAAAAAGTTTGATTTAGTAGTGGATTTACAGGGACTTTTAAAAAGTGGTCTAATGGCTTTTTTCACCAATTGCCCTACGAAGATAGGCTACGGAGAAATGCGAGAGGGCAGTGGGCTAGTGTCCAAGGCCATTGTGGGAAAACATATTAATGATCATGTTATCGAAAGATATTTGGATGTAGCTCGGTATTTGGGAGCTAAGGTGGAGAAGGTAAACTTCCCTTTGCCTAGCTTAGCAGAGGCGGAAGAGAAAATTAGGACGAAGCTTTCAGCTAGTGGTTTGGCTAAGCCTTTGGACATAAAATCCAGATTGGGTGCCAATGGCTTATATCGCTATGTGGTACTAGTGCCGGGAGCACGGTGGGAAACCAAGGCATGGCCGGTGGAATACTTTGCTCAGGTAGCAGCACAAATGCTCCGCCAAGGCTACTATGTAGTGTTAGCCGGTGGTAAGAATGAGGCAACCTTGGGACAACAAATTACGAATTTATTAGCTAAGCCCTCAGGCTTAGTGAATTTAATGGGTCAAACAGATTTAAAGGAGCTAGCAGTTTTAATTAAAAATTGCGCTTTTTATCTTAGTGGTGATACTGGTCCTTTGCATATGGCCAGTGCCTATGGTAAGCCCTTGGTAGCTCTTTATGGTCCTACAAAACCGGAGCGCACCGGTCCCTATGGTAATTCCTCAGCCACAGTTGTAGTAGCACAGATGCCCTGTGCCGGTTGTCTTAAAAAGCATTGTGATAAGTGGGAATGTATGCACAGTATCACTCCTGATCAAGTAATGAAGCTTTTTCAAGAAAAGATGGAGGCAGGCTATGGTGGATTTAGACAATAAAAATATTATCGTGACCTTCCTTATGCATTTAGGGGATTTGCTCCTCACTACGCCCTTTCTTTATGCTCTGCGGAAGGCAGCACCCCATAGTCATATTATTTATTTGGTGGATAGTAAGCTTCGTGATGTAGTGGAGCATAATCCCTATATTGATGAGGTTTGGACTATTGATAAAAAGGGCAAGGACAATAATTTAAAGGCGCTGATGGCTACGGCGGACAGAATTTCTCAGGGTGGGTTTGATCTTTTAATCAATCTGCATCCTAATGAGCGTTGTTCTTTTATTTGTGCTAAGGCCAAGGTAAAACGAAAGGTGGGTGCAGCTCATTTCCTCTTTAGACCATTCTTTCATCCCTGGCTCAGCTTAGATAGGAATATTCATGCGGCAGATATGTATTTAAAAGTGTTAAAGGATTTAGGTATTAAGGATTTAAGTAATCAGGGCTTGGAATTTTATTCGTCAGACCGTGATAAAAAGATGGCAGCTGATTTTTGGCAGAAGGCTGGAGTATTACCCACGGATAAGGTGATAGGCTTTAATATTGGTAGTGCAGTGCTAACTAAAAGATGGGCGGGAGAAAATTTTGCTCTGGTGGCAGATACCTTGGCTCAGGAGGGGTATAGAGCAGTTTTCTTTGGCGGCACTATGGATGAGGAATTAGTCAGTGACGCAGTAGGTCACATGAGTACCAAACCGATTATTGCCACAGGGAAATTTACCTTAGGACAGCTTGCTGCAGCTATGAGCAGGTGCAGTGTGATAGTGACTAACGATAGTGGTCCTATGCATGTGGCTATTAGCCAAAAGGTGCCCATAGTAGCTCTTTACGGCCCTAGTCTGACTCATTTGTACGGACCATATACTAAGCAGGCCACTATTGTAAAGGCTCAGCCTCCCTGTGAAGGCTGCCATAGTGGAATGAAGCATGAGTGTGATGATTTGCGCTGCATGAGAGAGTTAAAACCTGAGCAGGTTTTAGCTGCTGTCCGTTCTTGGCTGGACTGAGCGGATAAGGTGTAAAGCTGGCAATAAGGGGAGCGTAAACAAAGATAAATGTATGAGCAAGAGCAAAGCACCGACCTCTTATCGGAGGTCGGTGCTTTGCTGCATGGTGGTTATTTTATATTAGAATGCTTAACTAGAAAATTATAGTAAATGATAATACAAAGTTTGTGCTATCTGTAGCACAAACTTGTTAAAAATAAAAGTTTGTGCTATGCTTTTTAATTTTTTAGTGCTGTGATGGGTACAACAAAGACACCGTCATCTCTTTGGTAGGCGGCACAGGAAAGACCGCAAATAACGCAAAGAACTGTAGGGGACTTGCCCTGACCTTCGCTAGCGATAGCTTTTTGCAGCTTTAGCAAATTAGCAGCTGCTTTATCAATTTGATTTGCTCCCAGCTTGATTTCCACAGCGCACCAGGTGCCGTCTTTTAGCTCTATGACGGCATCTATTTCATTATTGGCATAATCTTGATAATGATAGAGATTGGCACCGAAGGATTCTGCATAAATGCGTAAATCTCTTTCACAGAGAGCTTCAAAAAGGAGTCCAAATGTTTCTAAATCATGAAGCAGACCTTCTACTCCTAAATTAAGCAGAGCACAGGCTAGCGATGGATCTGCAAGATGCCTTTTAACGGCTTTTTTTAGTCGTGTCTTGGAACGTACGTTAGTAGCAAAAGGAGGCTGGTCATCGAGAAGAAAAAGTCTTCTGAAGAGGTCTAAGTAGATGCGACCTGATATATAGCTTACCTCGCCTTCTTCAGTAGTTATATCTTCGAAAATAGTTTTGTCAGAGGCTGTAGAGCTTTCGTTGCGAGCTAAGGATTTTAAAACTGCCCACATTTTAGAAGTATCTCGTTGGGTAAAGTCAATTTTGCGGATATCATTGTTAATAACAGCTACAAGATATTCCTTAGGTATTAGGGATGCTTCCTCCAAGGATAAACTCATACTACCTGGCCAACCTCCACGGACGATGAGTTCCGCTATATTTTTTAAGTCTACATCTCCTGTGAGAACGGCAGTGAGTTTGCCTTTACATAAATCTTCCAGAGAAATTTCTCCCGTGGATTTTCCCAGCTCATAGAGGGACATAGGTCTCATTCGTAGAGCTGCTATGCGTCCTGCACCACTATGCAAAATTCCTTTTTGTATCGGTGTTGCAGAACCGGTTAAGAGGAATTGTCCTCTTGCGCCTCTTGCATCTACCGCATGTCTTACCGCATCCCAGAGGGAGGGGACCTCCTGCCATTCATCTAAAAGTCGTGGGGTTAGACCTTCTAACGTAGTGGAGGGTGTGAACTCGGCCAGTTTTCTGTTTTGAAAATTACCCTCAGGGTCGCCTAAGAGAAAGCAGCTTTTACTATGACGTTTAGCCGTCCAGGTTTTGCCACACCATTTTGGGCCTTCGATACATACTGCACCAAAGGCGGAGAGATATTTTTCTACTTTATTATCTATAATACGTGGTTTATATTCTGTCTTTTTCATGGCTTTCACCTCTATACTATTATACTCACTATCTAAAATTTTGTATAGTGAGTATCTAAAATTTTATATAGTGAGTATCTAAAATTTTAGATATTATGCTTTAGAGTAAGATAGCTTAGCGGTTAGCTGACAGTACAATGTTGGTTCTCTGTGTCTAAATTGCGAATAATTCTTTTACATATTTGTTTTAACGCAACCATAGTGTATAATTAAGAAGAATTATTATTGTGCCAAGGGATTTATTCCTATGGCAAAGAAATGAGGATAAAGATGAACCCTAAAAATAAAGCTCCTAAGCGCTCACTTTTGTACTACTATTTTGTGGCGTTAGTTATTATTTTCGTGATTAATACGGTGATTGTACCGCTGTTTTTCAGTCCTAAGGTACATGAAGTGTCCTATACCAATTTTTTGAAAATGGTGGATGAGGGCAAGGGGACAAAGGTAGAAATTACTTCTAATCGCATAGCCCTTCTATGTAAAGAAAACGACAAGGAAGAAATCTATGTTACCGGTAGAGTGGAAGATCCGGATTTAGTAAATCGTTTGATGAAGAGCAAGGTAGAATTTTCCCAGGTTATTCCCAAGGAAGAGTCTGCGCTAAGCAGGTTTTTAAACAATTGGATTTTCCCTATAATTTTCTTCTTTGCTTTGGGACAGCTATTTATGCGGTATTTATTGCCTAAAATGGGTGGCGGTTCTAATTTTATGAGCTTTGGCAAAAGCAATGCCAAAATTTACGTAGAGGCCACCAGTGGCAAGACCTTTAAGGACGTAGCAGGTCAGGATGAAGCCAAGGAGGGGCTTACAGAGCTAGTTGATTTCCTTCATGATCCTACGCGTTACACAGCTATTGGTGCCAGCATGCCCAAGGGAGCGCTACTGGTTGGACCACCTGGTACAGGTAAAACTCTTTTAGCAAAAGCAGTGGCCGGTGAGGCGAAGGTTCCCTTTTTCTCCATTTCCGGTTCAGAATTTATTGAAATGTTTGTGGGTATGGGTGCTGCCAGAGTCAGGGACTTATTTAAACAGGCTCAGGAAAAGGCTCCTTGTATAGTTTTTATAGATGAAATAGATGCTATTGGTAAGAAGAGAGATAACGGACAATTTGGTAGTAACGACGAAAGAGAGCAAACCTTAAATCAACTTTTAGCAGAAATGGACGGCTTTGACGGCAGCAAGGGGGTTATTATTTTAGCTGCTACCAATAGACCGGAGGTTTTGGACAAGGCCCTCTTAAGACCGGGACGCTTTGATCGTCGTATTCCTGTGGAGCTGCCTGATATGCAAGGTAGAGAGGCTATTTTGCGAGTGCATGCTCATGATGTGAAGACTGATGCTAGCATTAACTACAAAACCATTGCTTTAGCTACCAGTGGTGCCAGTGGCGCTGATTTAGCCAATATAGTTAATGAAGCAGCACTGAGAGCAGTGCGTATGGGACGTATTGAGGTTAAGCAGGAGGATTTGGAAGAGTCGGTGGAGGTAGTTATCGCTGGCGCGCAGAGAAAGGGCGCTGTAATTTCTCCCGAGGAAAAGAAAATTATTGCTTATCATGAGGTGGGACATGCTCTAGTTGTGGCTAAGCAGAAAAAAACTGCACCTGTGCACAAGATTACTATTATTCCACGTACCTCTGGAGCCTTGGGCTACACCATGCAGGTGGCTGAGGAGGAAAGTGTGCTGATGACTAGGGAGGAGCTCTTTAATAAAATAGTGACCTATACCGGTGGACGGTCTGCAGAGGAAATAGTTTTTTCTACCGTGACCAGTGGTGCCGCTAATGATATTGAACAAGCTACTAGACTGGCTAGAGCCATGATTACCAGATTTGGTATGAGTCCATCCTTTGACATGGTGGCGCTGGAAACCCTGAATAATGCTTATTTGGGTGGGGATGCCACACTTGCTTGCTCTGCGGATACTGCGGCTAAAATTGATGTTGAGGTAATGAACATTATCAAGGAAGCCCATCAGAAGGCCAAGGATATTTTGCTGGCAAATAGGGATAAATTGGATGAAATTGCCGCTTATTTGCTGTCCAAGGAGACTATTACCGGTGATGAATTTATGGCTATTTTAAACGGAGAGGTTCTAGAAGCAGGAGAGCTTAAAGAGCTAGCTGAAGGGGAACCGACTTCCTTCGTAGAACAGCAGCCTAGTACAAAAGAGACTGAACAGGAATAAGCTTCATATTAAAAGAAGAGGATGCTTAGCACCCTCTTCTTTTTTGTCCAGCCTATTTTTTTGCTTTTTTGATAGCCTTTTCCAGGTCAAAAAGCTTGGTTCCGTCTTCAAATACGAAGAAGGGAATTCCTACGCTGCCTTGAGCCTTTATCGGCTTAAAGAGCTTCTTTTCTTCATCTCTGTATTGAAGAAATTCTCTGAGAAAGCACATAGCACCGGAAATATCACGATAGGTGAAATCCAGCCTTTCTTCCTTACATTTTGCTAGGGCATAGACTGTGTCGGGACAAACGCTGCTGCCATAAATTAACATAAATATCACTCCTTGTATTTAGTCCTTGGCATCTAGGACTAGCTCCATGATGCCACTGAAATCCTTACCTTGGCTGTTCAAAAGCAGGTCAATGCGTACTCCTAAAAGTGGATGCTGGCACATGGCTTTGGCTTTTAAGAGAGCCAGACGAATTTCTGAAGATATTTTTTGGGGTGGCCAATTTTCTAGAACGCTGAGGGCATAGGCCCTGGTGCCGTCATAAATAGAAGTTAAGCTGGCAATGACAATACCCTCACCATCCCCGGGATTTTTTGTCAGGGCGGTGAGAATAGGCTTTAGGGCATCCTCTGTTAGCAGATATTCCTTGAGGTGTTTTTGGACCAAAGCTAAAATGTTTTGAAATTCCTTTTCACTATCGGTTTGTAGTAAGAAAAAATATATTTCTGTTTGTGCAGGATGAGAGGTTACATGCTTTAAAAGCTTGTTATGAACATCTACTTGAAGCGCAAGGGCTAGGCTGGCTGCTAAAGAATTTAAAGCTCCTTGAGGGGAAATAAGCTTCCTTTTGATTATGCTAGGCCAGTTCTTTTGAAAAATCAGCTTTTCCGCAGCGCTAATGAGCAGATGGCATTGGTTAGAGGTTAATTGCTGCCAGAGGTGATTGTCGGCTAAGGCCGTCAGATATTCCGCTAAATTGATAAAACCGGCTAAGGCCTCCAGCTGGGTAGCAAAAGAGTCTCCTAATTTCAAAACCTCCTGCAAGGTGGTAAAGAGATCCATAACAGGCAAATCATCTTTCAGCTCCTCATTGTCCTCACTATAATAATGTAAAAGAAAGATGAGGTAATTATTGAGGGCGGCCAAAATGCCTAAATACATATCCGTGGTAACAGGACCATGGGAAAGAGCCTCTAGGATATGACCTTCTTTGCAGATGAGCAGAGCAATGGGTGGATAGGATACGGTTAGCTCACTGCCATGGCTAAGCAGCCATTTAATATCCTTGGGGTCAGAAAACTCATATTCCTCCATGGCACTAACCTTGCCCCAACCGGTGGTGTGCATCATGAGAGTGCGAATTTCCCTGGGGCTGAGCATATTTTCGTTGCGCAGGGCATAGAGCACATAGGAAGTGAATTCCTCGCATCTTCCCAGTAATAATAAATCTCTTTTTAGTTTCAGACCTTCCCGCATGGTTTGCTTAGTTGTGATTAACATAGAGGTAACCATAATGGCAAATTTTACAGCCTCGCGATGAGGAGAGGTGTAGAGCCATTCTGTGCTGAGCTTACCTAAGGCAGCACAGGGAGCCTCTTTTTCTAGAAGGTCCATGAGATCCTCCTGGTAGAGAATACAGGGAGCGCTGGAAATGGCATAATAAAGAGCTACAGAATTTTCCTCGGAGGGAAATTTACTGTAGGCAGAAAGGGCTCCACTTATAATGCTACCTAAATCCTCGTTACCCAAAGCATCGCTGGAGGCTAGAAAGGCATCTGCGGCTCCCAGCTCTAAAGATAGAATAGAATCTGTAGAGGCAATGGCTTTGTCCGGCAATTGAGCGGGAGTGAAAAACCCTTTTTTATCAATATGTTCTTTTACATAGCTGAAAATACTTTGCCCTTTTAACCAGGGCTTTATTTTTACTTTCATATTATATCCTTTTCATATTTTCGTTCTAACTTATTATAGCACATTAGGCGTAAAGTCCTAGGCTTCTAAAGCTTTTTTTAAAGCTTTAATAGCTTGTGGAATGTCGTTTTGGCCAATGCCGGCAAAGGATAGGAGAACTTCAGGCTCCTTAGGAGGAGCTAGCCTTGGTATAGGAATGATTTTAATACCCTGTTTTAATGCCTTGGCCGCTAGTTCTGGAGGTGTGAGGGGATAGGCTAGAGAAATTCGCAAGTGCATACCTGAGGCATAATCCAAAATTTTCACCTTGGAGCCAAAGGTGCTAGTGAGAGCTGTGCGGAGCAAGGTATTCTTTGCTTTGTAAAGGCTGCGCAGCTTTTTTACGTGACGAGCCAAATGCCCTTGACCAATGTATTCCGCCAGAGCCAGCTGCTCTAAAGTGGAAGAGGTTTGATTAAAGAAGGCCATTTTCTCTCGGTACCTAGGTAGTAGCTCTTTCGGTAGAACCATGTAGCTAATGCGTAAGGAGGGCAGGAGCGTACGTGAGAAGGAGCCTACATAAATAATTTGTTCGCTGTTTCCAAAGCTATGGAGGGCGGAGGTAGGCGTGCTTAAATAACGAAATTCACCGTTATAGTCGTCCTCCAGAATGAAAATAGAAGAAACCTTGGAGGCGATAATTAAATTCGTCCTCTCTTCTTCTGAGAGAGCTCTCCCCTTGTAAGGATTGGAGGGACTCACCATGAGTAGCTGAGGCCAATCCTTGCGAGGCTTAGAAGGCATGAAGGTTTTCACTTGCCAACCGTTATTTTTAAAGGTTTCTTCCGCCTGAGGGAAGCCAGGCTGTTCTAGGCCTACGATTTTTTCTTGTAAGGGCAAGATGGGTAGGAGAATGGACAGAAGGCTTTGGAGACCTGCACCTATGACAATTTGCTCCGGCGTTGTTACCACACCTCTGGAGGAATAACTATAGGCGGCTAACACCTGCCGGAGAGCTAGCTCTCCTTGGTGGGAGCCGTAACCGGCAATACTGCCGGGGTTTCTCAGGGCCGTATTAAGACAACGGCGCCAGACAGAAGTATCAAAGGTGGAGGTGTCAATGTAGTTGTTAGAAAAATCATAACGCAGCTTAAGCTCAGGGAGAGGCTGGGTACTCTGCTTTTCCTTGGGTCTGGCAGGAAGAAATTGTTCCACCTGATAGCCTTTGCCGGGAATACTTGTAACGTATCCTTCGTCTATGAGAAGCTCATAGGCACTTTCTGCTGTGGTTCTGCTTATTTTCAAGTCGCTTGTGAGGGCTCTGATAGAGGGTAAAAGAGAGTGAGAGGAAATATGTCCCTTGCGGATTTCTTGCCGAAAGTAATCTGCC
>CAZTGQ010000039.1:0-2049 GCA_964613345.1 uncultured Acidaminococcales bacterium
CCTCTGATAATATCAATAACCGTACCATCACGGTATTCCACTATGCCGCAAATATTATCATTTTGGGCTAAAGGAGCTGGGCTGCCGGACAATCTATCAGCAATAGCTTTCAGCTCTTCCATGGACTTTATAGGCAAGCCCTTACCCTTAAGACTTGCTACAAGATCCTGTCTCAAAGGATTAATGGCTACACCATACTCCGTCACCAACACATCAACTGTTTCTCCTGGTGTGACAATAGTAGTCACATTGTCTAGCAGCATTGGCAAACGCCCACGCAATAAGGGCATGGTAATCACCGTCATTTTAGCTCCTGCTGCAGAATCAGGATGTCCGCCAGGTGCTCCCAAAAGCTTACCAAAGGAATCCGTTAAGACATTTACATTAAAATTCACATCTATTTCTGTAGCACTTAAAACCGTAAAATCCAATTGATTTACATAGGGATTAGCACTAAAGGGATTGGCATAAGCAGAAGCCGAAACCTCATGGTGTTTAAGATTATTACCTAAAGAAGTAATTGCCGTTAAATCGAAATCCTGTGGATCATAAAAAGTTTTAATTAACCCCTCATTCAGCATCTCTACATGGAAGCCTGATACACCGCCGATGCCTGCCGCTGCTACATATTTTTTCTCTAACATTTTTTCTCTGACATAACTAGCCGCCGCAATGGCCATACCACCACTACCAAATTGAAAAATCATATTATCATGAAAATACTCTGTAGCAGTAATAACGTCAGAAGCATATTTAGAAATAACCAGCTCTGCAGGATTTTTGCTCACACGAATAGAACCTGTAGTAATACCCTTGGGGTCACCGATAGACTCCACTTGAGCAATATAATCTACCTGTGTTTGAGGAATACTCACATAATCTAAAGGAGTATCCACCAGTCCGTCAGTAATTGCCACCACATGGTCTGCATACTCTGCGTCCGGCATGGCATAACCTAAAGAACCACAGGCTGATTTACCATATACACCATTAATATTACCAAAGATATCACAGCACGGAGCTCCGATAAAGGCAACATCAATATGCAATTCTCCACTTTCAATGGCTCTGGCTCTACCGCCATGAGAACGGGAAATAGCAGGTTTAGCTAATTTTCCCTGTTGAATATAAGCGCCTAATTCTCCTCTGCTACCACTGGTATCTACTGCAGTGATAACGCCACTGACAAAGTAAGGAAGCAGCGCATCCTGCACTTTGCTTAAAGAGCTGGCAGAAAGAGTCAAATTCTTGATACCCTTTTTAGCAATGGCCGCTATCACATAAGCCATCACCGCATCGCCATTGCGCAGACAGTGATGAAAAGAAATAGTCATGCCATCTTTTAATTCCACAGCATCTAAAATGGAATTTAAATCCAGCAGCTTCTTGGTGCCGGGATAATTGCACTTAAAGGGTCTGGGGGCCATTTTACCCATAGGCTTAGTGGCAAAGGCTCCGGCAAAAAGCTTCTTGTGTTCATAGCCGGGAATTTGGTTAATTTCTTCTATAAGTTTTGGATTAAACATCAGTTATATCCCCTTTCCTGCCGCCTGGGCATACGCGAGTACTGCCTTAGCTCTCGTAACCATGGGCATGTCAATCATTTTTCCATCCAAGGATATAACACCGGAAGCCTTAGCTACGGCCTCCTCATAAACCATGAGCACTCTCTTAGCATGCTCTATTTCTTTGTCCGTAGGATCATAGACACTATGTACTAAAGGTATTTGACTGGGATGAATAACCGATTTGCAGGTAAAGCCCAGCATCTTGCCGAACTTCACATCCTCAACAAAGCCCTCTGTATTTCTAAAATTACTATAAACATAATCTAAGGGCATAACTCCTGCAGCATGAGCAGACAGAGAAATAAAATTTCTAGCAAATAGAATTTCTTTACCGTCCTCACTGCGGCTCATCCGCATATCTGTACGAAAATCCTCTGCCCCAAGGCCAATACCTATAACCCGCTTAGAACCGGTAGCAATTTGAAAAGCATTATACACACCTAAAGCGGTTTCAATTGTAGCTACAATCTTAACCGTGCCC
>CAZTGQ010000039.1:2059-10285 GCA_964613345.1 uncultured Acidaminococcales bacterium
TTGGCCTCTTCATGCTTAGTAATTAAAGCATCTAGCTTTTGCATATTTTCTGCCGTTTCAGATTTAGGCAAGCGCAAAAAATCAGGCTTCAAGGGAACCATAGCAGCTACATCATCCTCATAATAAGGCGTATCCTGAGCATTAATTCTAATACCTATGCGACAATCAGGTCTATAGGTGGAAAGAAAGCTTTTTACCAGCTCTCTAGCTGCATCCTTTTGGTTCACTGCTACTGCGTCTTCCAAATCATAAATGAGACAATCCGCGCCATAAATCTCTGCCTTGGTGAGCTTACCGGGAGCATTACCGGGGACAAAGAACATTGTTCTATACAAGGAATTCATCACAGCACCTCCTTAGCAGCTAAGCCACGTTTTAAAGCGGTGCTGGTTCTAGCCTTGATGGTGCAATCCAAAGCACCCTTATCTTCTAAAGTAATTTTAACTCCGGTTATGCCTAATTCCTTTACCACAGCTTAAACTGTTGCTGTAATCGAGGCTCCAAACTGCTTTTTCACATTAGAATGCAAATCCACAGTTACAGTATCTGCCGGCTCTACCGTAACCATAACATCACTTGATTCTACAGTTCCGGCAACAGCCGGTTGTACCAATTTCATCTAAAAAATCACTCCTTCTTTTTCTTGCAAGGTCTATATTCTGATAATATATCTTAACCTTAACGCACTTTTTAGACTTTGTATAATAGCAGTCCCATATTACTACCATAAAAAAAACAAATAGCACTCAAGGAGTGCTATTTGTAAGCTAGCTAATATTCGTATAGAGTTTTAAACGTAAAAATTTATTAAAATCTTCTTCCGTCATAAACTTGAGGAAATCATTCAGCAGCTTATTAGTCAGATGAGATTTTTTATAAATAAGACGAGTGTGCCTTTCTATAGGCTTACCCTGCTGATCCTTTAGAATAATGCTGTGAGCCTCAGGACACTGGGGCAAAAATACAGAGGGCAAAAGGCCGAAGCCCAATCCATTAAAAACCATTTCCTTCGCTAAATCCAGGGTATTAACCAATACATCTATCTTAGGCGGAGTGGGGAAATTATTGGACCACCAAAGATCCAGCATTTTCATATAGTAAGTATCTGTGCTATAGGCTACACGACTCATGGAAGCTAAGTCCTTTAACTCAAAGGGTGACAACGACACTGCCGCCACATGGTTAGTAGAAAGAATATGGCTCTGCTCCTGCTCCCACCCAAAGTCATTACGCAGAAACCCAAAATGACAGGTATTGTTATTAACCAGATTGACCACATCACTACTATGAGTCATGGTCACAGAAAATTTCACCTTGGGATAATGCTTTTTAAAAGCTATAATCAGCTGTGGCAAATAATATTCACTAATAATATTAGGCGCAGTAAGCTTGATAATACCGGCATTTTCATCATCAATGGCCTGAAGCCTTTCCTTTATGTCATCAAATCTCTTTAAGGTTTCATCAGCAAAGGATGCCATCTCTAGACCCGTAGGTGTCAGATACACGCCCTTATTGGTTGAGTTAATAAGCTTAGTATTAAGTTCTCTTTCCAACTGCTTAATGCGCGTAGTAAGCGCCGGCTGAGAAATAAACAGGGCATTAGCGGTCTTAGTAATATTACGAAAAATATTAAGATACTTTAAAAGTAATAAATCACGCTCATTCATATTTTCCCCCCGATTCGTAATTAACTTTTACCATTATAACAAAAAAAGTATGATTTTTCTCTCTATCATTTAAAATTTTTATAATAGCAATTCAAGCTAAGTATTATACACAAAATTTTTCTTACCTTACAATTAACCCATGACAAGTGAATATTCTGATAATTATCTCACTTAAATTTAAGGATGGGGGAAAAAGAATGTTAGACATGATCGGCATTGGTATTACATCTTTAGTGATTTACATTGCAATTATTTTAGTTTTAAGTATCATTTTTAAACGAAGAACCTCAGAATCAATGGTTTGGGCCTATAGTGTTTTAATAATTATCGGTGGTATTTTTTCTAAACATTCCATGAGTGCTATCTTTGTTAAAAGCTTTAAGTACGGGGTCAACGCAGAAGTTGTTTACGCCGCCATGGCCTTTGTATTTATGTCCTTTCTCATGGAAAAGACCGGCGTTATCATGCGCTTAGTAACTATCCTAAACAGCTTAATCGGACGTATGCCCGGTGGTAGTGGTTACGTTTCTACTATTGGCAGCGTACTTTTCGGTATGGTCTCAGGTTCTGGTTCCGGTAATGCTGCCGCCATCGGTTCTATTACCATTCCCTGGATGAGACAAACCGGTTGGTCCATTGAAAGAGCTACTGCTATTTGCGCTGGCAATGCCGGTATGGGTATGATTTTCCCACCGTCCACCTCCATGCTGCTTTTATTGGGTATGGCAGATATCTCCGGCGAGCTTGCTTCCGGTGATCTCTATGTAGGTCTTTTAGGCGCCGGCCTCGTTATCCTCGCCTATAGACTGGCTTTAGTTTACTATTTTGCTAAAAAAGATGGCTTAAAGCCTGTTCCCGCAGAAAGCATTATTCCTTTTTCTCAAGCTTTGAAAGAAAATGGCTCCTCCTTAATCATTTTCTTAGGTGTTATCGTGCCGCTGCTTGCTACCATGGGACCTACAGGTGCTTGGGTTAAAGCTAACTTAAACGCTGATTTGAAAAATGCTTTTAAAGCAATTTCCATCGTTTTCTGGATTCCCATTACCATGTCCGTCTTTACTATAATCGAGGGTTGGAAATATCTTCCCCACAATTTTGGTGGTTGGCATGAGTTGATAAAAAAATCCGTTAACAAATATTCTGAAGTTGGTATGCTACTGTTTACCGCCTTTGCAGCCTCCGGTGTACTTAATCAACTTGGTATGTCTCAAGAGCTAAAAAAGATTTTTGCTCACTTAGGTGCCTATTCTCCTTTCCTCATCATCTTCATGGTTGCACTTATGATTTCTTTGATGGTCGGTCCCTTCTCCGGTACTGCTACAACCAGTGCCTTAGGTGCCGCTACCTATACTGCCTTGAGATCTATTGGTCTTCCCCCTGTTGTTTGCTGCGTTGCCTTTCTGAACTTAATTTCCAATGAAGGCTGTATTCCTCCCAACAGCGCACCCATTTATATCGCCTGCGGTATTTCCGGTCTGGATAAACCTGTAGCTATCTTTAAACAGTTACTCTATTATTACTGTCTCCCAGTTATAATTATTGCTGTCCTAATTATGATGAGAATTATTCCTGTTATAGGAGCCTGAGGTGAAGACAATGAAAAAAACATTAAAAGCTATTTGCATGTTTGTTTATCAAATTTCTATGCCGGCCTTTATAATCATCGGCGGAGTTATGGTTTTAACCCAATTATATTGCGCACTGGTAAGCAATGGTAATCTCTGTGTCTATATTAAAAAGCTTTTGCAGCCTTGGGCTTCCATCTCTGCCACAGTTTGCCTCTTTGCTTCTTTTATAAATAGCTATTTAAAAACAGAAGCAACAAAGTAAATATAAAACTTATCAGACCGCCTAGGAGCTCCTAGGCGGTCTTATCTATTAACTGTGATCCTGCAAATAAAGGGTAAATTTATTTTTATGATACTCCAGCAATTCTTCCTCCTGCATCCGAGAAAGCTCCTTAGAAAGAGCACTTCTATCCACAGCTAAATAGTCTGCTAGTTGCTGCCTATTATAGGGCAGTATTAGCTGATTAGTTTCATTTTTTTGTGCTAAGGACCAGAAATAATCCAGCACCTTTTCTCTAATACTGCGTTGGGATAAATGGGCTATTTTAGTACTTAGGAAAAGATTCTTTCGACCCAAAAGAGCCAATAAATTACTTGCCAGCCTAGCCTCAAAAACATTGGGCGCCTTTTTCTCCCCTAACAGGCGCTCCACCGCAAGGAATAAAACTCGTGAACTGGCCGCAGCCAATACGTTCACATTGATGACGGCATGGGGCACCACAGCAAAGACCTCAGCAAAAACATCTCCCGGCTCTATGACCGTCACGATATTTAAATTTCCCCAATAATCCTCTTTCTCAAGGCTTAATTTTCCTGCTAAAAGCAGACCGAATTCCCCGGTAGTCTCTCCCTGATGCAACACAGTCTGTCCCTTGGGAAAGCTTTGCACTCTGGGTTGTAAACAGCTTAAGCATTCTTCTACCTCTTTTATTGTGAAGCCTTGAAAAAGTATATTCTTTTTAATTAATTCCACATCATTTTCCCAAGTTAACATTTTTTCTCCCTTTGTTGCAAATGCAACATACTTTTATCTGTAATTATATTATGCTAAGGACGAAAAGTAAATCCACAGAAACGGAGTGATTATAATGTTAAGAAAAATTATTCATATTGATCAAGATAAATGCAATGGCTGTGGAGCCTGTGCTCATGCCTGCCACGAAGGAGCTATCGGCATGGTAGACGGAAAGGCTAAGCTACTTCGCGATGATTACTGCGATGGTTTAGGCAACTGCTTGCCAGCTTGCCCCACCGGTGCCATTAGCTTTGTAGAAAGAGAAGCAGCGGCCTATGATGAAGCAGCCGTACAAAAGAATATGCAGGAAAAGGCGCAGCAGACAGGCACACCTCTTCCCTGCGGTTGTCCCGGCAGCAATATGAAAGTACTAACACGCCCAAAGGAAGATACTGCGAGCTCTCCGGCACCTACGTCTACCTTTAGCCAGCTTGGGCAATGGCCTGTACAAATCAAGCTTGTACCTGTCAATGCACCATATTTCAAGGGAGCAAAACTACTTATTGCTGCAGATTGCACCGCCTATGCTTATGCTGCTTTTCACGAAAAATTTATAAAAAATCATATTACTCTGATTGGCTGCCCCAAGCTAGATGATATCGACTACAGCGAAAAACTAACAGAAATAATTAAGCTAAACGACATTAAAGAAGTAACCATTGTTCGCATGGAAGTTCCCTGTTGCGGAGGATTGGAGCATGCGGCCAGAACCGCTCTGCAAAACAGCGGAAAATTTATTCCCTGGCAGGTTGTGACCATTAGCACCGACGGCCATATTCTAGAATAATTATTACACAAAAAGTTAGGTCCTGCTTTTGCTCTCTGACTTTTCATGATATACTTAGAAGTAACTTTACTTCTAAGTATATTTTTTTACCATTTCCTCTCAAAGAAGGTTTTCTCATGCCAAAAATGCATCCCTATGTTTATCTTTTCTCTCTCGGACATTTTGCTGCGGATTGGGCCCAAGCTGCAATTCCTGCTCTGCTGCCTTATTTCATCACTACCTGCAAGCTTAGCTATCAAGATGCAGGCTCTTTAATTTTCGCCAATATTCTTCTATCGTCTATCACTCAACCATTCTTTGGTTATTATTCCGATAAGATTTCCAAGCCTTGGTTTGTCCCCTTAGGACCACTTTTGTGTGGTCTTTGCCTTTCTTTAATGGCCTTTACCACCAATTATTGGCTCCTCTTCTTTTATTCCATGCTCTCAGGACTGGGCTCCTCTATTTTCCATCCGGAAGGCGCTCTCCTAGTGAACAAAATATCAGGGGAATTCAAGGGCAGAGCTCTAGGCAGCTTTTCTGTAGGCGGCAACGCCGGTTTTGCGTTAGGTCCTATGGTAGCCGCTTTTTGTGCTTACAAATTTAATATTAAAGGTCTCGTCATCTTTGGCCTGGTAAACCTTATCATTGCCTGCATTCTCTATTCTCGCATGCCCAAGGTTTTATCCCTCACCAAAAATAATGACAGTGTCTCCATAGATAACGGCTTCAAGCCTAACCTGCCAGAAAACGATTGGCCTGCCTTTCGTAAGCTAACGGCTTGTATTTTTACTCGTTCAGTTGGTTTTACTGTGGCCAATACCTTTATCCCCATCTACTGGATTAATGTTTTACATTCCACTCCTACTCAGGGCAGCTTCGCTCTCTCCCTACTTTTTTCTCTGGGTGTGCTTATGACCTATGTAGGTGGAATTTTAGCAGATAAATGTGGCTACATAAAGCTAATCCGTCTTTCCATGGTTTGCATGGTTCCTACCATGCTCATCTTCACCAATAGCACCAATCTCTGGCTTTCCCTAGGATTACTTTTGCCCATGTCCTTTGCTCTCTTTGCTTGTTATAGTCCGATTGTTGCTCTGGGGCAAACCTATTTGGGGAAAAATGTAGGTCTTGCTTCCGGTGTGACCATGGGTCTCAGTTCTACCATGGGTGGAGTTGTCTCTCCCTTAGTAGGCTATTGGGCAGATCATTATGGCATTGTCAGTGCCCTGCAAATTCTTTGGGTAGCAGCACTGGTCGGTGCTATATATGCCTTTCGCATTCCTAAGCCTAAGTGCTAAATGCTTTTCGACTTTGAAAGGAGCTTGATTATGACATTACAAATGCAATTTATTAAAATGCTTCCCTCTCCTCAGGAACTAATGGAAGATATTCCTCTTTCCCTTCCTTCCCAAGCAATTAAAAAACAAAGGGACTTAGATATTGCCAATATTATCAGTGGTATAGACAAACGCTTGCTCTTGATTATCGGTCCCTGCTCTGCGGACAACGAGGAAGCAGTCCTAGACTACATCACTCGTCTAGCTAGGCTGCAAGAAAAAGTGCTGGACAAAATATATATTGTACCCAGACTCTACACCAGTAAACCCAGAACTATCGGCGTGGGCTACAAGGGCATGCTCCATCAGCCTTCACCTGAAGGCAAGGAGGATATGCTGGGCGGTATTATCGCTATCAGGAAAATGAATGTCCGCGTAATTGAAGAAACAGGCTTTACTTGTGCCGAAGAAATTCTCTATCCTGAGATATATCGCTATTTATCAGATTTACTGGCCTATGCGGCAGTGGGTGCTCGTTCCGTAGAGGATCAACTCCACCGTATGATTGCCAGCGGCATTGGCATTCCCGTAGGCATGAAGAATCCCACCTCCGGTGATATTTCTGTCATGTTCAATTCCATTGAAGCTGCTCACCATGAGCAAGAATTTATTTTCCGCGGCTGGGAAGTGAGAACAACGGGCAATCCATTTGCCCACGCCATCCTACGTGGTTATGTAGATAAATTCGGTAACAGCTTACCCAATTATCATTACGAGGATTTACAGGCCGTTTTACAAACCTACCAAGAACGCGGACTCAGTAATCCTGCAGTAATTATTGATGCCAATCACGCTAATTCAGGCAAGCAATTTTTAGAGCAGATTCGCATTAGCAAGGACGTTTTACACAGCAGAAAGATGTCCCCCGCTCTGGAATCCTTAGTTAAAGGTCTCATGATCGAAAGCTATATTGAAGACGGCTGTCAAAAGGTTAGTGGCGGCACCTATGGTAAATCCATTACAGACCCCTGTCTAGGCTGGACTAAAACAGAAAAACTAATTTTAGACTTAGCGGAGCTTTTATAAACCCAACAAATAAAAGACGGAGACCATTGGTCCCCGTCTTTTTTCCTATCGCCATGCTTTATGCCAAAAGTCCTAAAAGCACTTCTACATTTTCTGTATCATATTCAATTTGCTCCGACCAACGGCGCACTGCTTCCTGTAAATCTCCTGTAAAAGCACTGGTATAAAGAATAAATTCTGTACTTAGCTTGGCATAGTCTAGGAGAGTTTCCTCAGTGTAAACATCTGTAAATTCTAACTGACGATATAATATATACTGAAAGACCTTATCCAAAAGAGCTTCTATCTCCAGGTTTAAAGCATCCTTAGACCGGAGCAGCACCTCCTGCTTGCGCAAACGCAGAGCATTTAAATCTGCCGTCCATACATCACTAATAGGTTCCGTCTGAGACATACATTTTAAAACTAATTCCATATATTCTGCCGTCAGCACAGGCTTATAATGCAGTTCTTCCTCTAAAAAATCTAGATCCAGTCTCTGGCAAAGCTCCAGCAAAGAAATTTTACCTGCTTCTCCCGGCACAACAAAATTCAAGCCCTCACTAGCCAAAAGTAGCTCGCAGGTCTTCTCGCAGCACAGTCCTACACCGCCTAGCTCAAACTCAGCATTCAAAAAAACTGTAGCATAAAAGCGAGGATGCTGGGCACAGATATAGCACAGACTTTCCTCACCCAGTTCTAAAATCAGACGGCAAAGACCATCCTCACGAAAGAAATGGCATTTCCCTCTAGAGTCAAAGCGAAAATGGTAGCCCTCTTCATTATGCACTAAATTTTCCTTCAGCTCTTTGCCTAACTGCCCACTCTGAGCTAAATACTTTGCTGCCGTAGCATCATCCAC
>CAZTGQ010000040.1:0-7933 GCA_964613345.1 uncultured Acidaminococcales bacterium
ATGCCTTGATGAAAGAATTGAATGTATAAAAACTATCTCTTTTCGATGGTTAGGGAGCTTTTAGAGCAGAAAGTTAGATAAGTAGCAATATATAGCCAGCAGTGTTGTCCTATTGAAATAGTTGCCCGTGACTGTCGAGGCGTTGCAGTTCTAACAATAAAATTTCGTTGAAAAACTCATATATCATAAGCCAATCGGGTTCAAGACAACCTATATATTTTCCGCCTAAATGATGTTCTCTATACTGCTCTGATAACGCTTCACCCATGGCAAGTTTTTCAATGTCTTTGCCTTGTCTTTTTGCTGCTTTTAAGTCTCTTTTAAATTGCGAAGTAAATTTGATGCTGTATTTCACTCTTCTAGAGCTCTCCGTAGGTCCTTCATGTTATTGTAGGACTTAATAGTCTCATCTCGAGCTATTAGACGTCCTTCTTCAATGGCAGCAGTGGTAACCATATTGGGCTCGTCAATTTTTAGCTCAAACGGGATTCCCTTATTGCGGATAGTTTGTCTCAAAAATAAATTTATGGCAGTGGTCATATTTAATCCTAGTTTGTTAAAAATTACTTCTGAGTCAAGCTTTATCTTCTTTTCAATTCTAACATTTAAATTCGTCATAATTGTGGGCATGATATAAACCTCCTTATAATGCAATTATGAGGATAATATATTGCTGTTGTCAATATAATACTGCTGGAATATATAGCTTTTTGTGTTTTGGGGAAAAAACCAAGCGTAATGCTTCTGGACGAGCCAACCTCAAACTTAGATGCTACGAGGAGAGTCTGGCTCAATGAAATATTACAGGAAATAAAGGAAAACTCGCTTGTTATTACCGTTAGTCATGACAAAGATTTTCTAGCCCTTTGTGACGAGGTAAAGACGTTTTAAAAGTGGACAAATAAGGGGAAATATAGTATTATGAGCATAGCACATAGACGTGCCGCATGGGGAGCCGACCTGTGCGGCTTGTTGTATAATTAGGAGGATATAGCGGAGAGTCTGGTGAATTGGAGCGCAGGCACCCTTTAGGGGGTAGACGAGGGAGAGGTTATCGATTAGTCAGCGGATGCCTCTGGGTAAGCTGCAAACCCGAAGTAGAATACAAAGTCCCCGGTAACGGTGGAAACAAAATTTCTATGGCAGACGGCACATAAACTTTTAGGAGGATACTTCCATGTGCGGAATTGTGGGTTACATTGGTAAGGAACAAGCCGCCGGCTTTTTGCTGGATGGTATGAGCAAGCTAGAGTATAGAGGATATGACTCAGCCGGTATTGCTGTATATGATAAGGGTAAGATTGATATTGAAAAATGCGTGGGTCGTTTGGATGCACTTAGACAGAAGCTTTCCGGTCATATTCCTACAGGATCTGTAGGTATTGGACATACTCGTTGGGCTACTCATGGTCGTCCCAACGATATTAATGCTCATCCCCATTGTGATGACAGTGGTGAATTTGTAGTCGTTCATAATGGCATTATTGAAAACTATATGAGCTTGAAAAACGATTTAATTGCTAAGGGTCATACCTTTGTTTCTGAAACAGATACAGAGGTGGTAGCTCATTTATTGGCTGATTATTATGACGGAGACTTTGAGGAAGCAGTAAAAAAGGTGCTGTCAATCATTGAAGGCTCCTATTCCTTGGTTTTTATGTGTGCCAAGGAGCCTGATAAGCTTATTTGTACTAAGAAGTCCAATCCTTTGGTTATTGGCTTGGGCGAGGGTGAGAACTTTATTGCTTCTGATATCCCGGCAATTATCGCTAAAACTCGTCGTACCTTTATTATGAGTGATGGCGAAATCGCTACAGTGACCAAGGATAAGGTATGGGTTCAGGATATTAAGGGAACTCCTATCGCTAAAAAAGTTTTTGAGGTTAACTGGAATGCTGAGGCAGCTGAAAAGGGCGGCTTTGAGCATTTTATGCTGAAGGAAATTTACGAGCAGCCTAAAGCCGTCAGAGATACCTTAACAGGTCGCTTGGATAAGGATGGACAGGGTGTCACCTTTAATGAGCTTAATTGGACAGCTGATGAATTTAAGGGCATAAACAAAATATTTATTGTAGCTTGCGGTACTGCTTATCATGCAGGAATTGTAGGCAAATATTATTTAGAGCAATTGGCGAGAATCCCGGTAGAGGTGGACATTGCCAGTGAGTTCAGATATCGCTCACCCATTATCGACAGTAGCTGTCTCTGCATCTTTGTGAGCCAATCCGGCGAAACCAGTGATACCTTGGAGGCCTTGAAGGAGGCTAAAAGACTGGGGGCAAGAACAGTAGCTGTGACTAATGTAGTAGGCTCCTCTATTTCTAGAGAGGCAGATCAGACTGTTTACACCTACGCAGGACCTGAAATTGCTGTAGCTTCTACCAAAGCTTATACTACTCAGCTGGTAGTGATGTTACTTTTGGCAATGTATGTAGCAAAGTTGAGAGGAACAGTAGCTGTAGAAAGATTGGCAGAGCTAGTTGCGGGGCTTAAGGAAGTGCCTGAGCAAATTCACAAGATGCTGGAAAATGTGGAGCCTATTAAGATTTTTGCTACCTGCTATGGCAGTAGTGAGGATGCCTTCTTCTTAGGTCGCTCCTTGGATTATGCTGTAGCCCTAGAGGGTGCACTGAAGCTTAAGGAAATTTCCTACATTCATGCAGAGGCTTATGCAGCAGGTGAATTAAAGCATGGCACCTTAGCACTTATTGTGGAAGGTGTGCCGGTAATTGTGTTAGCTACCCAACCCCATGTTTACCATAAGACTATTAGTAATCTACAGGAAGTTAAGGCTAGAGATGCTATTGTTATTGGTATAGGCATGGAGGGTGATCAGAAGTTGGCTCAGCATGCAGATAGCGTTATCTATGTGCCTAAAGCTGATGCGGATTTGGCACCTATTTTGGCTGTTATTCCTTTACAGCTCTTAGCTTACTATGCGGCTCTCACTCGCGGCTGTGATGTGGATAAGCCTCGTAATTTAGCTAAATCTGTGACAGTGGAATAATTGAAAAGATAAAATTAGAGGGATGAGAGTCTAGACTAGGACCGAAAGGTTTCTTAGCTTGGACACTCGTCCTTTTTTTGCCGGAGTTGGTGTGCTATAATTAACGAATGAAGGTATTATGGGCTGAGACGAAAAGAGGTCTGAGTATGGAGAAGAATGGTAAGAAGCTAGGAGTTTTAGGTGGAATGGGTAGTGCTGCTTCAGCAGATTTTTTGAGACTATTGGCAGCTATGGCTCCGGCAACGAAGGATCAGGAGCATCCTATTGTTTACATGCTGGCTGATAGTGAAATACCAGATAGAACAGAGGCTATTTTAGGCACTGGTGATAATCCATCGGAGCGTATTTTTAAAGACTTAGAGCAGATTAAAAATATGGGAGCAGATATTTTGGCTGTCCCTTGTAATACGGCTCATTATTTTATCGACCGTTTTGAGAAGCCATTGCCCCTGCCCTTGGTGCATATTGTAGAAGAAACTGTGAAAGCCGCGCAGCGGATGGAGCCACAGGGTGTGTGGATGATTTCTACGATTGGTACTTGGAAAACAGGAATATATCAAGAGTACGCTGAAAAATGCGGTCTGCCCTTGTTTTTCCCTAACGGTAAGCAAAGACAGCTTTTGCATCAATGTATTTTAGAAGTAAAGGCCAACCAAATGCCCAGAGCAGGAGAGCACATTAGACAGGTAGTGGAAGAGCTTTGGGCGGAAAAGGATTTGCCTATCATGACTGCTTGTACAGAATTACCTTTAGCCTATGCTGTATCAAATTTGCCTAAGGAAAAAGAAGTATCTAGCTTGAAGGCCTTGGCGGCAGGGTGTATTAGAGAGCTATATAAAGAGTAGTAATTGGTCGGAACTCAGTAGCTTAGGGTAGAAAGGGGTTAAGACAGGTTATGGGAAAATGTTGTCTTTGTCCCAGAAATTGCTTAGTGGATAGACCGTTAACTAAGACAGCAAAAGGTACACTGGGCTTTTGCCAAATGGCGCAGCAACCGGTGGTGGCTAGGGCAGGACTGCATTTTTGGGAAGAACCCTGTCTTAGTGGAGTACGGGGCAGCGGTACAATTTTCTTTACCGGTTGTAATTTGCGCTGCGTTTATTGTCAGAACTATGAGCTTAGCTATGAGCATAAAGGCAGAGAAATTTCTTTAGAACAATTGCAGAGCTTGTATACTAAGCTAGTTAGTCAAGGGGCGCATAATATTAATTTGGTGACGCCAACTCATTTTGTGGAAACCATTGCTGCATCTCTTGCTACTCCTTTGCCTGTTCCTGTGGTGTATAACACAGGTGGCTATGAAAGCTTAGAGAGTCTTACTCTTTTAAAGGGTAAGGTGCAAATTTATTTGCCGGATTTAAAGTATGCCAGCAGCGCTGCTGGGAGTAGATATAGTAAGGCTCCAGATTATTTTCAGGTGGCTACGAAGGCTATTTCGGCTATGTATGAGCAGGTAGGACCATATCAATTGGATCAGGATGGTATGCTACAAAAGGGAGTTTTGGTTCGACATTTAATTTTGCCCGGTCAGGTAGAGAATAGTAAAAAAATTATTGACTGGATAGAGGAGAATTTTTCTTCCGGACAGATTCTATTTAGTCTCATGCATCAATATATTCCCTGTGGACAAGCGGCTAAATATCCGGAAATAAATAGAAAGCTTACGCAAGAGGAATATCAGGAAGTAGAAGAATATCTTTTTGCTTCAGGGATTGAAGATGGTTTTGTGCAAGAAGAAGGTGCTGCCGATAGCGAATTTATACCGGACTTTGACGGTACAGGTCTAGAAGATTTATAGCATAAGTTGCAAAATAAAAACACCGTGAACTTGATATGATACCCCTTAAGTAGACAAGGTAAATAATCAAATGTCAAATAGGGGCAGCATACAGTTTCCTTGAAATGCAAAAAATGATGTGCAGAGAAAACGGTCACACTATTGTGTGTGACCGTTTTTCTCTGTGTATTAGATATTTGGCCTCTCTACCTAAAGGGAAGCAGATCAACTAGGGTTCATGGTGTTTTTATTTTTTCCTTAAAGCGTAAAAGAGTAATATTGTTGTATTTCCTTGATGAAGGTTTTCATAATATGGGAAAGATAACTTTGCTTGCGCAAAATGGCATTGTATCTTCTTTCTGCTTCTGGGTGAGGCAATTTATAATAGAGTAATTTATGTCCTGGATTATTACAGATAATCTTGTCGCTTAAAAAAGCTGCACCTAATTGAGCGTTGGCTAGGTAGACAGAGGTTTCTAGCTGCTCTACTAAAAACCTTATTTTAGGTGTAACTCCTTCCTCTTTAAACATGGATAACGAGCGTGCTCTTAGATTATTGCTTTTTGTCAAAAGGAGAAAGGGTATATCCTGGCAGGCCTTTAAGGTAATAGTAGGACACTGTGGGTCCAGAAAAAGTTTGTTCTTTACGTCTGTTTTGGTTAAGGCAAGCTCACGGATACCTTTGTTTAAGGGAAAGCTGGTAGGAATAGCTAAAAGCAGATGGTCGGTAAAAACATGATAGCCCATATATTTTTTCTCGTCATAGGGACCGCAGTGAAAGGTTATATCTACTAAACCATTTTCCAGATTTAAATCAATGTTCCCGGAATTGTCTTCCAGTAAGGATAGCTCTACCTTGGGAAAGCGCTCCATGTAGGTTTTGATAATGGAGGGAAGAATATGGGAGTTGAAGTATTGCGTTCCGCCGATGCGCAAATGCCCTTCTTCCAATTGGGACAAATCTTGTAATTGATTAGTTAGATTTTCATCTAGAAGCTTCATTTCTTGAATAGCCTTGAGAAGTACTTCTCCTGCGGCGGTTAGCTCTAGGGGTTTAGTGTGCCTATTGAAGATGGGATAGCCAATTTGTTCCTCTACCTTATGTATGGCAATACTGAGAGCAGGTTGGGTCATAAATAGCTTTGCTGCTGCTTTAGAAAAGCTACCGCTCTGGTGGACTTCATAAATGTAATTATATTCTGGTTGCATAGCTTAACTCCTAAAATAAATTAGTATAAATAATATTTATATATATATATATTATATAAAATTGAATTAATAATGTCCAGACTATAGAATGAACCTAAAGAAATTGCCAGAGCTTTCTAATAATTCAAAAAGGGGGAGAAGCAAATGCATGCTATAGAAAAAATCCTAGCTGCCAAAGCCGGGAAAACAGAAGTACATGGTGGAGAGATTGTTAATTGCCAAATAGACTACGCGGGAATTAATGATTTGTACTATCAAACAGTGAAGTCCTTTTATGAAATGGGTGGGAAGAAGGTAGCCAGTCCTGATAAGGTCATTCTTTTCTTTGACCATTACGCACCCTGTGCTTCGGAAAAGCAAGCTGATAATCATAAGAAATTTAGAACCTTTGCTAAGGAGCAGGGTATAGAACAGGTCATGGATATTGATCAAGGTGTGTGTCATCAGTTAATGGTTGACAAAGGACTATCTAGACCCGGAGCATCTATAGTTATTACCGATTCTCATACTACTACTCACGGTGCTTTTGGTGCCTTTGCTACCGGCGTGGGAGCTACAGACATGGCTGTAATTTTGGCTACGGGACAGCTTTGGTTCATGGTTCCTGAAGTAATTAGAATTAATCTGGTAGGAGCCCTGCCACAGGGAGTTTATGCGAAGGATATTATTTTGCACATTATTGGCGACTTAAAGGCTGATTACGGAGTCTATAAGGCTGTAGAATTTGCAGGACCAGTACTTAAAGCTTTAAGTGTTTCAGAGAGAATGGCTATGTGTAATATGAGTACAGAAATGGGTGCTAAGACCAGCTATATTCAGCCTGATGAAATAACCCAGGCTTATCTTAAGGAACATAATATTACGGACTATACTGTTTATGAGACTGACAGTAATTATGAGTATGCGGCAGATTTAACATATGATGTAAGTGCGCTAAAACCACAGGTTGCCGCACCCTTTAGTGTGGATAATGTGAAGGAAATTAGTGAGTTAGAAGGTTTACATGTGGATCAAGCTTACATAGGCTCTTGTACCGGTGGTAGGACGGAGGATTTTGCCATAGCAGCAAAAATTCTTCGGGGTAAAAAAATCCCTGTGGGTACACGTTTAATTATTGTACCGGCGACTAAATACGTGTTGGAAGAGTGTCTAAGGGCTGGCTATATTCAAGTCCTTTTAGAAGCAGGGGCAACACTCACTGCTGCAGGCTGCGCGGCATGTTTAGGTATTCACCAAGGGCTTTTGGCGGCAGATGAAGTGTGCATTTCCTCTACTAACCGTAATTTCCCGGGACGTATGGGTAGTGTCAAGGGATTGATTCACCTAGCATCACCTGCAACAGTAGCAGCTTCAGCTTTAAACGGTAGAATAACAGATCCTACGCCATATCTTATGGGAGGTGAAAAATAATGGAAAACTTGGTAAAGGGAAAAGCATGGCTCTTTGGAAGTAATATTGATACGGATCAAATTTACCCCGGTATTTATGTGGAACAAACGGAGCTAGAGGAAATAAAGAAGTATGCCATGGCTGGCAGTAAGGAGCCTAACTTTGCTAGGGAAGTGGCGTTAGGAGATATTGTTGTTGCCGGAACTAATTTCGGCTGCGGTTCATCTAGGGAGCATGCAGCTATGACCCTAAAGGCAGTGGGCGTGGGAGCAATTCTCGCTGAATCCTACGGACGAATTTTCTTTCGCAATGCTATTAATCTAGGTATACCTGCTTTAGTTTGCAAGGATATTAGCAAGAAAATTAAAAAGGGTGATGTTGTTACCCTTGATCTAGCTACGGGAGAAATTAAAAACTTAACTCAAAATACCGAATTTAAAGCGGAGCCACTAAGTGCTTATGTTTTTAATATTTTACAAAATGGTGGTATCAAGGGTTTAGTCAAAGCACAGTTAGCAGCAAAATAAAACTCAAGTGGGAGTTATCATGAT
>CAZTGQ010000040.1:7943-10225 GCA_964613345.1 uncultured Acidaminococcales bacterium
TAGGTATGATTGTCTTGTTTACTTTATGTATAAAGGTGAAGGCTAATGCGTTTATTAGCTTACTGGCTACTGCTCTAGTAATGGGTCTTCTAACAGGTATGAGTGGGGCTGACACAATTAAAGCTATCACAGCTGGCTTTTCTGGCACGGTTAAAAGTATTGGCATAGTTATTATTTTTGGTATTATGCTGGGCAATTATTTAGATGCTGCTAAGGGCACAAATAGAATGGCCTTAGACACTATTAAGCTAGTGGGTCAAAAGCATGCAGGTTTAGCTATGGCCATTACCGGATACATTGTTTCTATTCCAGTTTTTTCTGATGCAGCCTTTGTTATACTTACACCCTTAGTTAAGGCTATTCATAAGAAGTCCGGTATTCCCTTGGCTATTTTGGCTGTTAGCTTGTCTGCAGGACTTTTGGCTACGCATGTTTACGTTCCACCTACACCTGGACCATTAGCTGCAGCAGGCCTATTGGGTATTGATATCGGTGAAGCTATTTTGTATGGTGGTTTTGCTGCCATCTTCATGACTCTTTTTGGTTGGATCTTTGCAGAATTGTATTTTAGAAACAAGCCGGAAAGCTTTTATGCTTTTAGAACTCCTGATGAGGAGACTGCTGAGCAAGTGGATACTGCGGAGGAAGACAACAAAAATTTACCAGGCTCTTTAGCCAGTCTCTTACCCTTAGTAGTTCCCATTGTCTTAATAATCATCAATACTACCTGCTCCATGGTTTTCCCCAAGGGCAGTAGCATTTTAAAGCTTACTTCTTTTGTGGGTAATTCTAATATCGCACTTGCTATAGGCGCAATTTTAGCCATTGTTACATTAGGAAAACGTTTGGGTGGTAAGCAGGTTTTAAAAATAATGGATAAAACCTTAAATGATGCTGGTCCCATTGTTTTCATTACCTCTGCCGGTGGTGCCTTAGGACAGGTATTGAAGGTATCTCACGCTGGGGATAGCTTAGCTAATTTAGTTATTAATACAGGCTTGCCTTTTATTCTCATTCCTTTTGTAATTTCAGGATTGCTCAAGGTTATTCAAGGGTCAGGAACAGTAGCTGTTATTACTGCGGCAACCTTATGTGCTCCTATTGCTGCTAAGCTAGGACTGAATCCTATTTTGATTTTCTTAGCCTCAGGAGCTGGTGCTAGAGCATGCTGTCATGTTAATGATAGTTATTTCTGGGTATATACCAATTGCATGGGCTACGATATGAAAACAGGTTTAAAAACACTGTCTGTAAGTAATGCCTTTATGGCGTTAGGCGGATTAGTAGCCACCTTTATTTGTAGCTTGTGGTTGTAAAAGAATAATGCTTGAATAAATAAAAGCGCTAGTTGGGTGTTAGCCCAACCAGCGCTTTTTGTGCTATACTAGTTAAGAAAAGTTATTAATGACTTAGACAGAAATGAGGCAGTTAAGATGAGAATAATACCCTATGGCAAGCTGGTGCTACGTACTGGTTATAGTGAGGATATGGTAGAGAAAATAATTAAGGAGCATATTCGAGATTTGGAGATGGAGCAGGCCTTTTATGCACAAAGAGCAGGTGTTTTTATGGGCAAAATGACAGGAAAGCATTTTGCCATTGGCCCTTGGTTTTGTTGGCGCCTTTGCGGACAAACTATTTTTGAGGGAGAGATTAAGTCAGAGGATACAGGATCAGTATTGGAAATAGTTACAAGAGGAAGCTACTTGCAATGCGCTCTGTATTACTTGGCTATTATTGGAATTACCGTCTATAATTTTCTCACGGCTACTCCCACTGTTGCTCTTGCGCAGCTAGCGGTATTGTTAATTATTTACGGCTTCTTTGTACATTGCTTTTGGGAGGATGTAGATAATTTTAAGGAGTATCTTTGTGAGGTATTAAAGGCAAGGGAACCTGCGCGAAAATAGAAAATTGTAAGGAATGTTATATAAACTGCCTTATAAAATTATACTAAAATATACATAACGATAAGAAAATTAAATATACTCTTTTCTCTTTACTTACGTGCTTCTTTTACATAGAATGAGAACAAGATGACGAGCTAAAGAAGTAATTGGGGAAAGGGAAAATGTTATGGAAATAGCAAGAGATAAAAATTCAACAGGCGGGAAAAAGAACTTTTCGTTGCTGAAGGCTACTCAGGTGAGGGAAGGAGCCTTAGAAGGATTAGTCTATCTATGTAATCATGTGGATAAAACTTATCTGTCCCAAAGAATGCCGGAGCCCTATACTGCTGCTGACGGTGAGGCATGGCTGAAGAAGATAAATGAAAATGATGG
>CAZTGQ010000041.1:0-2377 GCA_964613345.1 uncultured Acidaminococcales bacterium
CCTGGTCGCGTAATGTTCGTAATGATCGGCGTAACCGAAGAGATTGCTAGAGAAGCTATGCGTCTTGCTGGTAATAAATTACCAATTAAGACCAAGTTTGTAACCAAAGCTCAATTGGATGCCGAAGTCACCGCAAGAGAAAATGGAGTAGGTGGTGAAGCTTAATGAAAACATCTGAGATTAGAGAAATGTCTGCTGCTGAGTTAGATACAAAGCTTGCAGGTTTAAAAGAAGAGCTTTTTAATTTGCGTTTTCAAATGGCAACCGGTCAATGTGAAAATCCTATGAAAATTAAGGATGTTAAGAAATCCATTGCCCAAATTAAGACCATTCAACGTCAAAATGAACTTAACGCTTAATTTAGTTTTAAGTCTAGCGAAGGAGGAATTATCTCGTGGCAGAAGAGAGAAATATGCGTGTTAGCCGTATTGGTAAAGTTGTTAGCGACAAGATGGACAAGACCATTGTGGTTGCTATTGACCGTTTAGTACAACATCCCCTTTACAAAAAAGGCGTAAAACACACCATTAAATTTAAGGCTCATGATGAAAACAACGATGCACATATCGGTGATACCGTTAAGATTGTGCAGACTCGCCCCATATCCAAGGATAAATGCTGGCGTGTTGTTGAAATTCTAGAGCGTGCAAAATAATTTTGATTGCCAAGGTAACTTGGCATAGGAGGGAAAGACCATGATACAACAACAAACCGTGCTTAATGTTGGTGACAACACTGGCGCTAAAAAGATTATGTGTATCCGTGTGTTAGGCGGTTCTTATCGTAAATATGCTAACATCGGAGATGTAATTGTTTGTTCTGTTAAAGATGCATCACCCGGTGGCGTTGTCCAAAAGGGTGAGGTAGTTAAGGCCGTTGTCGTACGTTCCGTAAAGGGAGCTCGTCGCGTTGATGGTTCTTATATCCGCTTTGACGAAAACGCAGCAGTGCTGATTAAAGATGACAAGAGCCCTCGCGGCACTCGTATTTTTGGACCAGTTGCTCGTGAACTAAGAGATAAGGATTATATGAAGATTGTTTCTTTAGCACCGGAAGTGCTCTAATCCATAAAATTCGCACTATTAAGGAGGTGTTTCCAACATGGCTACTGCTGAAAAAATGCATGTAAGAAAAGGTGATACCGTTGTGGTATTAGCTGGTAAGGATAAAGGCAAGCAAGGCAAAATTGTTTCCTCTATTCCTAAGAAATCCAAGGTTGTTGTAGAAGGCGTTAACAAGGTTAAGCGTCATACTAAGCCTTCCCAGTCCAATCCTCAAGGTGGCATTATCACTAAGGAAGCTGCTATCGCTTCTTCCAATGTCATGTTAGTATGTCCGGCTTGTAAAAAAGCTACTCGTGTAAAGAAAACCGCTGTAGCAGGTGGCTTTGCTAGAACCTGCAAGAAATGCGGAGAAGTAATCGATAAATAATATGACCGGAAAGGAGGATCATTGAATGGCTGTAACAAGATTGCAAGAAAAATATACATCTGAAGTCATTAAAGGCTTGATGGATAAATTCAATTACAAGAATGTTAACGAAATTCCTAAAGTGGAAAAAGTTATCATCAATATTGGTTGTGGTAGCGAAGCTGTAGC
The DNA here is from genome assembly GCA_964613345.1 of uncultured Acidaminococcales bacterium. Lineage (GTDB taxonomy): Bacteria > Bacillota > Negativicutes > Acidaminococcales > Acidaminococcaceae > CAZTGQ01. The sequence continues at coordinate 1,600 of CAZTGQ010000041.1, forward strand.
AAACAGCAAGGCTATCGATACCGCTGTAGCAGATTTGACCTTGATTGCCGGCCAAAAGCCTGTTATCACTAAAGCAAAGAAATCAATTGCTGCATTTAAATTGCGTGAAGGAATGCCTATTGGCGTTAAGGTTACACTTCGTGGCCAACGCATGTATGAATTCATGGACAAATTTATGAACCTAGCTTTACCTCGTGTACGTGACTTTAGAGGTGTTAACCCTAAGTCCTTTGACGGTCGTGGCAATTATTCCATCGGTATGAAGGAACAATTGATTTTCCCGGAAATCGAATACGATAAGGTAGAAAAAGTTCGTGGTATGGATATCATCATTGTAACAACCGCTAAGACTGACGAAGAAGCTAAAGAATTATTAAGACTTCTCGGCATGCCCTTTAGCGCATAAGTAGGGAGGGAATAAATTGGCTAAGACAGCCCTGATTGAAAAATGGAAAGCAGAGCCTAAGTTTAAGGTTCGTAAATATAATCGCTGCAAAATCTGCGGTAGACCACATGGCTATATGCGTAAGTTTGGCATTTGCCGTATTTGTTTCCGGGAGTACTGCTACAAAGGTGCTATCCCTGGCGTAACAAAGGCTAGCTGGTAAGAAACACTATTAGGAAGGAGGGTATTGTAGAATGGTTATGACTGATCCCATTGCCGATATGCTTACTAGAATTCGTAATGCTAATTCGGTTCATCATGATAAAGTTGAAATCCCCGCTTCTAAGATTAAAACTGCTATTGCAGAGATCATGAAGTCTGAAGGATTTATTA
>CAZTGQ010000041.1:2387-10182 GCA_964613345.1 uncultured Acidaminococcales bacterium
TACGAAGTAGTTACCGATAGCAAGCAAGGTATGCTTCGTGTGAATTTGAAATACGGTGCTAATAAGGAAAAGGTAATCTCCGGTATTAAGCGTATTTCTAAACCAGGCCTTAGAGTTTATTCTCAAAAGGACCAATTACCTAGAGTCTTAGGAGGCTTAGGTATTGCAGTTATTTCTACTTCCAAAGGTATGATGACTGATAAGGCTGCTCGCAAGCTTGGCTTGGGCGGCGAAGTGGTAGCATACATTTGGTAATAACTTCTAAAGACAGGAGGTGCTTATAGTGTCAAGAATTGGTAACTCTCCCATTACTGTGCCAGCTGGCGTGACAGTAAAGGTTGAAGATAATTTGGTTTCCGTTAAGGGACCTAAGGGCGAATTAGAACGCCAAATTAACAAGGATTTAAAGATTGAACAAAAGGATGGCGTTATCACAGTGTCTCGTCCTAGTGATGACAAGGCTCATCGTAGCTTACACGGTTTATCCCGTACCTTGATCAACAACATGATTGTTGGTGTAACTGAGGGCTTTTCTAAGAGCCTAGAGATTCAAGGCGTAGGTTATCGTGCTGCTAAGCAAGGTAAGGGCATTAACTTCACTTTGGGATTTTCCCATCCTGTAGTTATGGAACCACCTGCTGGTATTGCATTTGATGTTCCCGCTCCTAACAAGATCGTTGTTAGTGGTATTAATAAAGAAACTGTAGGCGCTATAGCTGCTGAAATTAGGACTCTTCGTCCTCCCGAGCCTTATAAGGGTAAGGGTATTCGTTACGAGGGTGAATATGTTGCTCGTAAGGTCGGCAAAGCAGGCGCTAAAGGCAAGAAATAATTTCTAAAGGAAGGAGTGAATCTCTTGCTTAACAAGAAGGATAAAAACGAAGGTCGTCAAAAAAGACATTTTCGTATGAGAAAAAATATTGTAGGCACAGCAGAAAAACCACGTTTGAATGTTTATCGTAGCTTGGGCAATATTTATGCTCAAATCATTAATGATGTAACAGGTGAAACTCTTGTTTCTGCTAGTTCTGTTGAGAAGGCTAGTAAGGAAAACTACGGCGGTAATGTTGCAGCAGCTAAGCTGGTAGGCGAAGCTATTGCTAAGAAGGCTCTGGAAAAGGGTATCAAAGTCGTAGTGTTTGATCGTGGAGGTTACTTATACCATGGTCGTGTAGCAGCATTGGCTACAGCAGCTCGTGAAGCTGGTTTAGAATTTTAATAGGAGGAGGAAAAAAAGTGGCTAATTTTGAAAAACAAGATGATGGCTTTCAAGAGAAAGTCGTGTTTATCAACCGCGTGGCTAAAGTTGTAAAAGGCGGACGTCGTTTCTCCTTCTCTGCTCTGGTTGTTGTTGGTGATGGAAATGGTCATGTAGGCATGGGCCTGGGTAAGGCTGCTGAAGTACCTGAAGCAATCCGCAAGGGCGTTGACGATGCTAAGAAAAACCTCGTTTTCGTACCTTTGAAGGGAACTTCCATTCCTCATGAAATTATTGGTATCTATGGTGCAGGTCGTGTATTCTTAAAGCCTGCTAGAGAAGGTACCGGTGTTATCGCCGGTGGTCCTGTACGTGCTGTCTTAGAGTTAGCTGGTGTTCGTGACATTTTAACTAAATGCCAAGGCTCCAATAATCCTAACAATGTAGTACGTGCTACTCTTCAGGGCCTAAGCTCTTTGAAGAACGCTAAGGACGTAGCAGCCTTACGTGGTAAAACCGTAGAAGAATTATTAGGCTAAGGAGGAAGCGAAGATGAGTCAAGTAAAAATCACGCTAAACCGCAGTCTAATCGGTTATCCTAAGGATCAAAAGGCTACCGTAAGGGCATTGGGTTTAGGAAAAATTCATACCAGTGTTGTACAAGAAGATAATCCTACTTTACGTGGCATGATTCACAAAGTTGAACACCTAGTAAAAGTAGAAGAAGTTAAAGCTTAAATAAGGAGGTGCTGCAAATGCATTTGCATGAATTAGCTCCAGCTCCAGGTTCCAAGAAGCTTCACGTCCGTGTAGGTCGTGGCCTTGGTTCAGGACTAGGCAAAACATCAGGCAAAGGTCAAAAAGGACAGAAATCCCGTTCCGGCGGTGTAAAGCGTCCTGGTTTTGAAGGTGGTCAAAAGCCTTTATATTTACGTTTACCAAAACGTGGTTTTTATAATAAGTTTGGCGTACATTACGCTGAGGTTAATGTTGGTACTTTAAATTGCTTCGAAGATGGTGCAGAAATTGATCCTGTAACTCTTATTGAATGTGGCTTAGTAAAGAATATCCGCGATGGCGTGCGTATTCTTGGTAATGGTGAGTTGACTAAAAAGCTTACTGTTCGTGCTATGGGCTTCAGTAAGGGCGCAGAGGAGAAAATCGTTGCTGCCGGTGGGAAAATAGAGGTGATTTAATTGTTCTCAGCCCTCAATAATGTTTTTAAAATTACGGAACTTCGGCAAAAAGTGCTTTTCACCTTGGCCATGTTTATCGTATTTAGGGCTGGAACACATATCCCGGTTCCAGGAGTTAACGCAGCCATGATAGAGAGGCTCTTTACTAGCGGTAATCTTTTTGGATTGTTGGATATGTTTTCAGGTGGTGCCTTAAGTAAGTTTTCTATTTTTGCTATGAGCATCACACCCTATATCAATGCTTCTATCATTCTTCAATTATTGACTGTTGTTATTCCTTCATTGGAGCAATGGTCAAAAGAAGGTGCAGAAGGACAGAAAAAGATTAACAAAGTAAACCGCTATGCTGCTGTTGTTCTGGGACTTATACAAGCAATAGGTATGGCTTACGGTTTAAGAGCGGCTATTAACAATCCTAATGTTTTCTCTTATGCAATGATTGCGATTACTTTAACCGCAGGTACAATTTTCCTCATGTGGATTGGCGAGCAGATTACTGCTCGAGGTATTGGTAATGGTATCTCCTTGATCATCTTTGCCGGTATCGTTTCCCGTCTACCTGACGGAATTGCTACCCTAGCGCAGTATCTACAAGCAGGAACTGTTAATATTTTCAATATTATCATTTTTGCTCTGTTAGCTCTTTTAATGGTTGCTTTTGTAGTAGCTATTACCAGTGCTCACAGAAAGGTACCTGTGCAATATGCTAAGAGAATTGTAGGACGAAAGATGTATGGTGGTCATACCAGCTACATTCCTTTAAAGGTTAATCAAGCCGGCGTTATTCCCATCATTTTTGCTTCTTCCGTGCTCATGTTTCCTGTAACCATTGCTCAGTTCATTAAAGTACCCTGGGTACAGAAAATGGCTAGCTACTTGGCTTGGGGAACACCATTGCAAACTACAATTTATATCTTGCTCATTATCTTCTTCACGTATTTCTATACTGCAGTTAGCATGAATATAGCTGATATGACAGATAATATTAAAAAGATGGGCGGCTTTATTCCAGGCCTTAGACCTGGTAAACCAACCACTGATTATCTGGATAAGATTATGACTAGAATTACTTTAGCAGGAGCTTTATTCCTAGCCTTTATCGCTATTATGCCTAATCTAATTGTTTGGATTACCGGCATATCCGGAGTTTACTTCGGTGGTACAGCACTGTTAATTGTAGTGGGCGTTGCCCTTGATACTATGAAACAGATAGAGTCTCTTGTTCTTATGAGACACTATCAAGGCTTTATGAAATAGGAGAGTGGCACTATGAATATTCTTTTGATGGGACCTCCGGGTGCAGGTAAAGGGACCCAAGCAGAAAAATTAGTTGCTGATTTTTCAGTTTTGCACATTTCAACGGGAGATATGTTCCGTGCGGCTGTCAAGAATGAGACAGAACTTGGAAAAGAAGCCAAAAAATATATGGACGCTGGTGGACTTGTTCCAGATGCAGTTACCATTGGTATTGTAAGGGAACGTTTAAGTCAGCCGGATTGTACTAAGGGATTTATCCTTGATGGATTTCCTAGAACAAAAGACCAGGCAATAGCCTTGGATGAAATTTTACAAGATTTAAAGATCAAGCTTACGGCAGCTGTAAATATTGCTGTACCTGATGATAATCTAGTTAAGAGAGTCACCGGTAGACGTATTTGCAAGTCCTGCGGAGCTACCTATCACATCACCTACAATCCTTCTAAGGTTGAAGGTAAATGTGACAAGTGTAGTGGCAGCTTGTATCAACGTGATGATGATAAGGAAGCAACCGTGGTAAAGCGTTTAGAAGCATATCACAGCCAAACAGCTCCTCTCATCGCATATTATCAAAACGAAGGTGTGTATAAAGAAATTGATGGCACTCAGCCAATTGACAAGGTCTACGCTGATGTAGTTGCTGCGGTAAAGGATTAGGAGGTACTAAAGTGTCCAAACAAGATGCCATAGAAGTTGAAGGTACCATATTAGAGTCTTTACCCAATGCCATGTTCCGAGTTAAGCTGGAAAATGATCATGAAATTTTAGCACACATTTCCGGTAAAATTCGTATGAACTTCATTAAGATTTTACCGGGAGATAAGGTGACTGTAGAGCTAACGCCCTACGACCTAAATCGTGGTAGGATTACCTATCGTTTTAAATAACAGGGCTAGCAAGAGGAGGGTTATTATTATGAAAGTTAGACCGTCTGTAAAACCTATGTGCGAAAAGTGCAAAGTAATTAAACGTAAAGGCCATGTTATGGTTATTTGCGAAAATCCTAAACATAAACAAAGACAAGGCTAAAAAAAAGGAGGTGCTTGTTAATGGCACGTATTGCCGGCGTTGATTTACCAAGAGATAAGCGTATTGAATATGCACTACCATATATTTATGGTATTGGTCTTACACTTTCTCGTGAAATATTAACGAAAACTGGAATCAATCCAGATACCAGAGTTAGAGATCTAACCGAGGCTGAGATTTCCAAGCTCCGTGAAACCCTTGACCACGAATATAAAATTGAAGGTGATCTTCGTAGAGAAGAATCTCTCAATATCAAGAGATTAGTGGAAATCGGTTGCTATCGTGGTCGTAGACATCGTGCAGGTCTTCCTGTGCGTGGACAAAATACCAAAAACAATGCTCGTACTCGTAAGGGTCCGAAAAAAGCAGCAGGTAGCAAAAAGAAATAATATCTAAGGAGGGATTAGACGAGTGGCTGGAAAAAAAGTTGTTCGTAATAAACGTAAGGTAAGTAAGAATATTGAATCCGGTGTAGCTCATATTCGTTCTACTTTTAACAACACCATCGTTACTATTGCAGATTTAACTGGCAATGTATTAAGCTGGGCTTCTGCAGGTGGTATGGGCTTTAGAGGTTCTCGTAAAAGCACTCCCTTTGCTGCTCAAATGGCTGCTGAACAAGCTGCTAAGGCTGCAATGGAGCATGGCTTAAAGAAAATTGAAGTATTTGTTAAGGGACCGGGCGCAGGTCGTGAAGCAGCAATTCGTGCTTTGCAAGCCGCAGGATTAGAAGTTGATTCCATTAAGGATGTTACTCCTATTCCCCATAATGGTTGTCGTCCACCTAAACGTAGAAGAGTATAATGGAGGTGAAATAATAGATGGCAATTGATAGAGCACCTGTGCTAAAAAGATGTAGAGCTTTAGGCTTATCTCCTGCTTTTGTAGGCGTGGCTAAGGAATCCAATCGTCAAGCTAGAAAAACAAACCGTAAAAAGAGTGAATATGGTATTCAGTTAACTGAAAAACAAAAGGTTAAATTCATTTACGGTATTTTAGAAAGACAGTTCCGTGGCTACTACGAGAAAGCTAAGAAGATGGAAGGTATTACCGGTGAAAACCTATTAATCCTTTTAGAGCGTAGAATTGATAATGTTGTTTACCGTATGGGCATGGCTAGCACACGCCGTCAGGCACGTCAGCTAGTATGTCATGGACACATTAGTGTTAACGGTAAGCGTTTGGATATTCCTTCTGCAGTAGTAAAAGCAGGCGATGTAGTTTCTGTTGTAGAAAACAGTCGCGATAAGGAATATTTCAAGGGCATGGCAGAAGTTTTAGCTAAGCAAAGCGTTCCTGCTTGGATGACCTTAAATGCACAAAACCTTGCTTGCACAGTAGATAGATTCCCTGCTCGCGATGAAATCGATATTCCTGTTGAGGAACATTTGATTGTCGAGTTGTATTCTAAGTAACATACTGTTTGCCACCATATATTACGCGTATTGTGGTAATGCGCAAAAGGAGGCTTTCGCATGATAGAAAATGAACAACCAAGGTTGGTGCTTACCGATCTTTCCGATGACAAGCGTTATGGAAAGTTTGTGTGGGAACCATTGGAACGTGGTTATGGTATTACCCTAGGCAATAGCCTGCGTCGTGTGCTTCTTTCTTCTTTATCTGGTCTGGCAGTGACAGGTATTAAAATTGATGGGGTATTGCATGAATTCTCCACCATTGAAGGGGTAAGAGAAGACGTAGCTGATATTGTTTTAAATATCAAGGCTTTAAACTTCAAGTTTGAGCCTGGTAAAGATGTAGAATTCCAATCCAAAGTTTTTCACATTAGTGTTTCTGATGAAGCTGAAGTAACTGGTGCTGATGTTATTTGCGACTCGGAAACAATTGTCCTCAATCCGGAACTACATATTGCTACCTTGGATAAGGGAGCAAAGCTAAACATGGAGATCTATGTGGAAAGAGGCAGAGGATATATTTCTTCTGAGAAAAACAAATCTGCGGATAAGCCTATTGGTTTTATCCCCGTGGATTCTATTTATTCACCTATCACTAGAGTTAAGTTCGGTGTAACTGATACTCGTGTAGGTAATGTTACAAACTACGATAAGTTAACTTTAGAGGTTTGGACTGATGGAAGCATGGAACCAGCTGAGGCTGTAACTTCCTCTGCTACTATTTTAGTTGATTATCTAGAGCTGTTTAAAACTACAGAGTTACCTATTACGGAAAGACCTAAGACCGCTCCGGTGGTTGGTGTTCCTGATGGTGCAGCTCCCTCCGTGCTCAAAATGTCTATCGACGATCTAGATTTGACCGTACGTTCCAACAACTGCTTGAGACGTGCCAATATCAATACCGTGGAAGATATTGTGAACAAAACAGAGGAAGAACTTATCTGTGTACGTAACCTAGGACGTAAGTCCTTGGAAGAAGTAAAGAAAAAAATTGATGACTTAGGCCTGCATTTACGTAAGCCTGAGGAAGAATAAGCAGAAGGAGGATGGAAAATGGCATACAGAAAATTAGGTCGCAATTCCAGCAACCGTAAAGCAATGTTCCGTAGTATTTTGACCGCCTTCTTCAAAAATGAGAGAATTGAAACTACTGAAACGAAGGCAAAAGAAATTAGCGGCTTAGCTGCTAAGCTGATCACTGTGGCAAAGCAGGATGATTTGCATGCTCGTCGTCAAGTACTTGCTTTTCTTGTAGATGAAGAAGCAACTAGAAAGCTATTTGAAGTGATTGCGCCTAAATACAAGGAGCGTAACGGTGGTTACACTCGTATTTTAAAGACCAGTCCTCGTCGTGGCGATGCTGCTGACATGGCTATTTTAGAATTAGTATAAGCAAAAGTAAAAGCTCATGTACTCAGTACAGGAGCTTTTTTTGTGTAGAGTATATAAATTGAATCGTATTATAGAGGCTTCTTAGTCAACCTCACGAACAGATATGCAAGAGGTGCTGAAAGAAATATTGAAGAGAATGTTCCTCCAACTATTCCAACTCACATAATAAAAGCAAATACTTTTATTACACCAGTACCAAGGAATCGCATACAAACAATCATAATAACAGTCACCACAGATGTTGTCAACGATCTTCTCATCGTCTGCCAAAGACTATCCTCAAATATTTGTGCATAGGTCATCTTTCC
>CAZTGQ010000042.1:0-451 GCA_964613345.1 uncultured Acidaminococcales bacterium
TGCAACGTACTTGAGTGTATTGCGAACCTGATGGACAATACAACGCTGGTACTCAGTCTGCGGGAAAGCGGCACTAACAGCTTCTTTCATACCGCTGAGGCCATCTGCACAAAGAAGCAGGATATCCTTAACGCAGCGGTTCTTCATTTCGTTTAAAACTCCCAGCCAGAATTTTGAGCTCTCATTTTCACCGATATATAACCCCAAAACTTCTTTGCGCCCATCAACCGTGAGCCCTAAAATAACGTATGCTGCCTGCTTTTTTATGATTCCCTCATTCTTAACCGAGTAATGAATGGCATCGACAAAGACTACCGGATAGACTTCTGCTAACGGCCGTTTTTGCCAGTCTTCAATTTCGGGCAAGATTTTATCCGTAACATCAGAGATGAACCCTTCCGAGGTCTCAAATCCATAGATGTCCATTATAATGTCGGAAATCTGCCTTGTA
>CAZTGQ010000042.1:461-1393 GCA_964613345.1 uncultured Acidaminococcales bacterium
ATACATGGACAATATCTTTTGATCAATGGCGGAAATATCCTTCTGCCGTTTTTTTACTACCTGTGGCTCAAAGCTGGAATTTCTATCTTGCGGAACTGGAACATCAAAACTGCCGTAATTGCTGTTTACACGCTTGGACTTGTAGCCGTTGCGTGAATCATCGCTGCCGGAGCGCTCTGATTTAGCATAGCCTAGATGATTATCCATTTCTGCTTCCATCATTTCCTTGATCGTTCCACCCAAAAGGTCTTTGAGCGCGTCTTGGATATCATCGGCAGAATTAATATCATATTCGCTGAGCAATCCTTTGATAATGTTCCTTTTCCCTTCAGTCATAACAATCTGATGCACTGGTTTCTTGTCTTTAGCCATAATAAATAAGCCCCCTATGATTTTATTTTATCACAGAAAGCTTATTATTTGTTTTTACAGACTTTATTTCACACTCTCTGTTACAAAAATGCTTGACAATTACAATAGTGTATTTTTTAATTCTATTCTATTTAATTTTATACCATTGACCAGCATTTGTTTCCGGATTGCTTGCCCAAGAACCACCATCTTTATATACGTAAAGACTACCATCTGAGGCTTGATACAGATCGCCGCGAGTAGCATTGGAAATTTGAGTTCCCAGTGGTAATACACTACTAGTTAACAACTTACCGGTAAACTCTTCCACCTTAAACCAACCGTAGGTCGTTCCGCTAGGTCCTGAAACAGCTTGCTCCTTCGTCATAGTCAGATCATCCACAGCAATATAATTCTTACCATCATAGGTAAATACTTCTCCGGCGCTAACAGTATATGTTTTATAGGGGTCTGTATCCCATACGCTTTGAGCTGGCCAACCTTTACCTGTAGTATTAATATTAACACCTGGCGCAACAGCAATTGTTGTGCCACCGGAAGTCCCTCCACCGGAAGAACTA
>CAZTGQ010000042.1:1403-10158 GCA_964613345.1 uncultured Acidaminococcales bacterium
CTACCGCTTAGATACCACTCCACAGTCCCAGAACCTACTTCAGCTGGAACATAAACAGCTCTGTTGTCCACAATAGCATAAGCCAAGGTCGCCCCTTGCTGATATGTCTTGGTGGTTCCGTCATTTCTAACAATAATAAAATCTCCGGTAGGCGGCACAGGTACGCGTGATAATAGATTCTTACTGTTTGCTCCGGATTCACCCGTTAATTGCCTAATATCTGTAGGATCATCACCGGTCTCGGCGTTATACATAGTAATGGCACTATCAATAGTTCGTAAATCAGCCAATACTTTAGCACCCCTTGCCGATGCTTGGGCATCAAGGAGACGTGGAATAGCAATCCCTGCCAATATACCTAAAACAGCAATTACGACAACCAGTTCAATTAATGTAAATCCACATTTTTTTTTCATGATGAGGGATCCTTATTTTTGTAAATTATTAAACCTCTTTGTTAATAATTATAATATCATAGTTTTCCATTATTTTCAACGTATTTTAACGAATCATTACTTTCAAATACTTTTAAACTGACTAACTGTATATTCTGCAGTATACTATAGATACAAATTAGTCCGCCCGGACTGATACCGTGAAGCTTCTTAATTAAGTCCGTCGCTGCATCCCACAATACACTGCGTTCTAATGGCTACTGTTCAATAAAAGGTGCACTATAGTCAAGAAAATGGACACAAATTCATGCAAATTGTTAGCGGTTAGGCACAGAAGACCAATTAAGAAACCTCAGTTTTATTGGGCATCAGATAGCCGAGAGAGCCATGAGGAAGGCTAGAATTGTAATAACCTTCTATATAGTTCTTCATAATTGAAACAGCCTATTTTAGAAGTAAATATTTATCATGACTTTAATATCAAATATATTAAAGAAACCGTCAAAAATGCTCTTAGCAAAAATTTTCCTCTTCCCAATGATGCAATCTTAAAAATTAAATATAAATATATGGCTGAGGCAGTATTACCAAGATTCGCCGTCTTTAACCACAAGGTTCTCATGAAGTTTATCCTGATTCTTATCGACTGCAATCGTGGCCCCGTTGGCGATATAGACTTTAAGGACTGCCGGATAAACATTTATATCAGCCACGCAAGTGACACTACTTTCAGGGTTTCTTTCACAAAATTAGTCTACTAAACATTTGCACTTAAAATTTGCCTGATATTAATAAAAAATTAAGATGAGAAATGTTTCACCCAAAAAGCGCAAAGCAGCACCCGTGCTAACTTTTTGGGGCTTTTAGTTGTATACTTTTGCTCAATAGAAAATTTTGGCCATTTTCACTAGTATCTGCCAAAACCGCCTATTTTTAGCACACCTTTTCAGACAACAAAAAAGCCCTAGACCGCAGTAACACTATGTCTAAGGCTTGTATCAAATCTTCATTACAATTATGTATCTCCGTTTTTTTACCAATACAAACCCTTTGAAACCAGATTTTAATAAAAGGTGTAACTGAAGTTTATACCTTTACTAAAACTGTTTAAAGCATATTCAGAATAGTAAACTACATAGTATTAAGGCTCCCTTTCATCATATTCTTACTCATTCAGCCAAGAGAAAAAAGCTGACCAAGCTATGGTGCCAATAACCATAAACCTGGCCAGCTTTTCTTATTTTGCTTCGCTCCCGTTCCGCAAAATAAACCTTAGTTCACTGTCCTTTTCCACGCAAACCTTATCCACAAGCGCGTACCAAAGCATATCGTCAAAATCTGCTATTGTTATCTGATTCCGTGGCAGGAAATCCTCCAGTTCCTTCGATACCTCACTTTTTCCTGCTATGAGCCTATTTACCATCTCAACAAAAGCTTTTTTTACAGCATCCACCGTAATATTTGGACTGTAGCACTTTTTGCCCCTTATCTTATACTTATTATTACATTGCCAGACTACCTTCCTATATTTATCATTGGAGTGTATAACTTTAGGGCCATACATTCCCCCGCACTCTGTACAAAAAAGCTTGCCGGATAAAAAACAGCTGATGACTGTTCCTTTTCTTATAAGCTTCATCCTTTCCTGAACAAGATCAAATATTTCTCTTTTAATAATGGCCGGATGCGTGTTTTTTGCATAATACATGGGAAGTTCCCCAGCATTTCTTTTTGTCTTTTTCGTAATATAATCTTCGCTGAATGTTTTCTGTAATAGGCAGTCTCCTTTATACTTCTCATTAGTTAAGATGCTTTTAACCGTTGACATTGGCCATTTATCTTTTCCTTTGGGACTTTTGATGCCTTTCTTCATAAGCTCCCTTGCTATCGTGTTTAATGGCAATCCATTCAAAAAGAGTCTATAGATGAGCCTTACCACCTTAGCCTGCTCCGGTACGATTACCGGTTTGCCATTCGGTCCTTTCTCATATCCTAAAAAGGTTTTATATGCCATGTACACTTGCCCTTTGCTGAATCTCTGCCTGTGCCCCCATTTAATATTTTCCGAGATGTTCCGGCTTTCGTCTTGGGCGAGGGATGACATGATGGTCAGCAGCAGCTCCCCTTTGGAATCCGTTGAATGGATATTCTCTTTTTCAAAAAAAACGTCAATGCCTTTCTCTTTCAGTTTCCTTATGGTGGTAAGCGTTGTTACCGTGTTTCTGGCAAAACGTGAGCATGACTTGGTGAGTATCATATCTATTTTGCCAGCAATGGCATCTGCTATCATCCTGTTAAAGCCGTCCCGGTTCTTGGTACTTGTACCTGAAATGCCTTCATCCGTGTAGACCTCCACAAAATCCCATGCAGTATTTGTTTGGATAAGTTTTGTGTAATAATCAACCTGAGCCTGATAGCTGTTGGCCTGTTCTTCCGTTTCAGTTGATACTCTGGCATAGGCTGCCACCTTTTTCTTTTGGCCTTTCCCAGTTTCCGGTGAAAAGTATACTTTGGGTTTGGCCGGTATTACCTCTACTTTTTGTTCCTGCATAATGTTTCCCTCCTTGCTTTTTCCTTCATTTCTATAGTCCAGCTTTCTTTTCTTGACCGGTCCTTCCATTCCTTAATCACGATTGTTCCGTTCCTTAGGCAGTATTTCAGCATATTAGGACATGGCACTTCAATCCGTGCAATCATGTTTTTAAAAGCAACATCATCAAAAGCATCTTGCCCCAGCACCTCTGCAGTAACACGGTAAAGTACCTCTTCGGGGATGCGCTTGGCTTCTTTACAGTACTCTTTTCCTTTAAGGTTATATGTTGAGCATATCCAGACATGGCCTGTCGGCCCGCCAACTGTTTTTCTTTTATAGTTCTTCCCGCATGATGAACATACTATCATTCCCGTGAAAGGTGATAATTTGCTTTCAGCAGGTTTTCGTGCCTTGGCACTAATCTTTTCCTGAACCTTATCAAACGCTTCAGCGGAAATTATGGCCTCATGATGATTCGGTATCTTGTACATTGGCAAAGCACCTTTGTTTATTGTCTTTTTCTTGCTAAGATGGTCTTTCCTATAAGTAAGCTGCAAAAGCAGCTCTCCCGTATATTTTCTATTGGTAAGGATGTGCCTAACGCCATTTGGGCTCCACCCGCCACCGCAACGGGAATCGTACTCATGCTGATTAAGATAATTGGCTATGCCTTCTTTACCAGTTCCTGCAACATATAGTGCAAATATCTTTTTTACGATTGATGCCTCCTCATGGACCACGGTAAAGCGTCCGTCCGGATGAAGTTTGTAACCAAGCATGGTCAGTCCGTTGATTTTCCCTTCATTGAAACTTTTCCTTATTCTCCACTTGCAGTTCTCGCTGGCGCTCAGGCTTTCTGCCTGGGCAAAAGAAGCGAGGATGGTGAGCATGACCTCGCCTTCCCCGCTTAATGTGTTGATGCCTTCCTTTTGAAAGAACACTCCTATATTCCGGGACTTAAGTTCCCTAACTGTTTCCAGGAGAGTAACTGTGTTCCGTGCAAACCGAGAGATGGCCTTAGTTATTATGAGGTCAATTTTCTTAAGCTTGCAATCCGAAAGCATTCTCTGAAACTCACCGCGGTCTTCCTTGGTTCCGGTGATTCCTTTATCGGCATAGATATCAACAAATTCCCAGCCGGGATGCTCCTTTATGTACTTAGTAAAATATTCAATTTGTGCCTCAAGGGAATTGGCCATGGCGTCTTTAGCATCGGACACTCTTGCATATGCCGCCACCCTAAGGCGCTCTTTTTGTTTTTTCTTTGTTGCGGGCAATATGATTACTTCAGCCGTTTGGCCAGCTTCCGTCAGACAAGGAGTAGCCTCATGTTGCATCATTTTTTAATCTCTCCATATCTGTCTTTAATATAGCACTCATGGCTGCAGTACTTTCGCTTGCTGTTCCCATAGCTGTGAAAAGTGTTACCGCAGTATTTGCATTTCTGCTCGTAATTTACCGAACCCGTAAGTATTTCTCCGTTCTGCTTATGCCACTCATACCTGCAATGCCTGGAACAGAACTGCTGCTTACCGTTTCCAGTTAACGGCTCGCCGCAGTTCCGACAAAAGCCTTCCTTTCCCATGTATTTACGTATAATACTTCTGACCGTATTAACGGAAATGCCTGTCTGCTTGGCTATACTTTTATAGCCAAGCCCGCTGTTCTTTAACTTAATAATTTCTTTGTTTTCAGTTTCTCTCTTCATATATGACCCTCCAATCGTTATGTCATATTAGCTCTGAAGCCCCATTGTATCAAGCTATGTCAGGCAAGTATCTTAGATACTGTTGGCTTTAGCCATCTTTTACTTTCCCAAAGCGATCATTAATATAGCAATCATGGCTGCAGTACTTTCGCTTGCTATGCCCGTAACTGTAAAAGGTCTTTCCGCAGTATTTACATTTAAGCTCATAACTGGCAGGGCCAGTAAGTAAGGCACAGTATTTCTTATTCCACTCATACCGGCACTGAACAGAGCAAAACATCCGGCTCACTCTTCCCGTTAACGGCTTGCCGCAGTTTCGACAAAAACCTTTCTTTCCCAAGTATTTACGTATTACAGTTTTGACCGTGTTAACGGAAATGCCTGTCTGCTTGGCTATACTTTTATAGCCAAGCCCGCTGTTCTTTAACTTAATAATTTCTTTAGTCGAATCCATATCTGCCTCCTGTTGAGAGGAATTCTGTTCCTCCTAAGTAACAGGCAAAAAAATATGGCTAGTTTTTAACCTCAGTTTAAAAAAGGCATAAAAAATAAGGCTATCTACGGAGGATCCCGCAAATAGCCCTATAATCAGGTTTTTGCTATAAAATTAACCTCATTAAATGGCCTGTGAGCCGTTTATTTTAAGTGGTTGGATAACTTGTACCTAAGCAAAAATGGATTTAAAGAAATATACACTTTTTATCTTCCCACCGCCATTCCAATCCCAAATCCGCCTAACAAACTCCATACCCTATTTTGCCACAGAACTCTCTTTTGAATCCTGCGTTCTTTTTCTATTTGCAGCCTCAATGTCTCTAATGAGGTCTGTAATATCTGTATTGAGCTTTCGGCTTTGACTAGCGAGGTCTTGGCATTCGCTAATTCCGTCTGAGACTTCCTCAGCTGCTCTTTGGCTAGATTCAACTGCGTCCTGAGCTCCTCGGATGGAGTCTTGAGCGTTTTCAACTTCTCCTCTAGCGTCACTAAGAGAACTTCCTGCTGACTTAGCTTCTGTTTCAATTCTGTCCATTGTGCTATCGGCACGTTTACTGATGTCAGCTGTTCCTCGGCCTGACAGACAGTGCCAAATAACAAAAACAACCAGCAGAACAATAACAATAATATAAAGATAACGATTTTCTTTGATGAAGTCCACAACGAACCCACCTCCTATAAAATTTGGCTTGCATTTTTAATAACTTTAAAGTATTATGGTTATAATAAGATTAAAGGATTGGGGAAGATATATGTACAAAATTATTTTTTATCGTGATGTAAAAGGTAATGAACCAGTCTTTCAATATATTCAAAAACTATCTTCTAAAACCAGTAAAGACAGCAGAATTAATCTTACCAAAATTCAGGATTACATTAACACCTTGAAAATGTATGGTACATCGGCCGGAGAACCATATATGAAACACCTTGAAGAAGATATATGGGAACTACGTCCCATACGAAACAGGATTTTATTTGCGGCCTATACGGATGACGGCTTCATTCTGTTACATCATTTCTTAAAGAAAACACAAAAAACACCAAAAAGAGAAATTGAACGAGCTAAGAACGAATTAGAAGATTTCAGGGAAAGGAGCAAAATAAAATGAACACAAAAAAAGTAAGCCCTATTGGGCATACGTGGGAAGAAGCAGAAAAAGAAATGTTTACTCCCGAGGAAATTGCTGCAAGCAATCTTCGTGTAGCAATTATTGGTGAGCTTATAAAAGCAAGACACGAGCAAGGTTTGAGTCAAAAAAAACTTGAATGCCTTAGTGGCGTAAAGCAGCCAATTATAGCAAGAATGGAGAAAGGCACCACTTCCCCAAATCTCAGTACCATCCTTAAAGTTCTTGCTCCTCTCGGCAAAACTCTTGTAATCGCTCCACTAACTAAATAGATTTGTTATGAAGGACACTAGTTGCATTTGCAGCTAGTGTTCTGTTCATTTAATTAACTACGGTCAAGACAACATCAATCCCTGCATTGCAGCTGGCAATAATCTCTTCAGATACTTCTACGCCTTCCTTATTCTGCATTCTGAGACAGCCTAAGGTCTTATACCAGCCTTGGTAATCAGCATAAGGCTCTGGGCTGTTGGAACCGCCTCCGTGGATGTCTCGGCCCCTTTCATCACCTGTGGTGATATAAAAATTACCGTAGGCAGGTCCATACTTTCCATGAGTCACCTCGGCAGTTATCCCGTGGTATGTTCCATTAGGCAGGCTCTCACGTTCCTGACCTTTAGAGTTATAGCCCGGCCAAAAATCGTCACGGCACTCGTAGTCTCCCATTTCCTCGTAATCTGTATCAAGCATATACATCCTTTGCTTATGTCTTTGAAACTGTATCTCTTTTAGCATTCCTTCTCACCCTCCCCCGGCTTAGTTTCCCTAACTGTGTTTCTTTCCAGTTCTTCAAAGGCATCTGGCACTCCGTCACCATCTGAATCGATGAACGCCTTGCCTAAGAAGCCAACTGCCGCTATTGCCGCGGGTCCTAAGAGTACTTTAACCATCTCGATGATGCTCATTAAGTCCATCTTGCCTGCTGCTTTAGCGTTATAAGCCACTCCTAAAACGAACAAAAAAATAAGCAGCGCATAGATGGCTATGACACTGCAGACAAGCTTTACTGCCGGAGAGGTTAATTTGAACTCTAGAACCTTATCCGTTATCTTCCTAATCCACTTTTTTATCATCTATAACATCCTCCTTAAAGTTTGGCAGGGCATTAATCTCTGCCATTAAATCATCAATAACCCCGTTTGCGCCAAGAGCCTCATAGCTTTCATACGAAGCTAAAAGGCTCTCTTTTGCGTATATGGGTATCCACTTTTTCTCTTTCACGTAATGGTTATAGGCCTGTATAATGCGGTCACGAAGCAAGGCCTGTAAGCCTTCTTTCAATGCCTCGTTCATTTTCTTTCTTGCCCTTATCTCTGTGATGACGTAAGTCACCAATGCCCCTATAGCCATGCTGGCTAATTTGTCTAATACTTCCGTAAAAATCACTCCCCTCATATCGTTTTCAAGAATAAGTTTATGGCATTAGTAATTTCTTCCTGCCCCCAGGTAAAGACATTTGCCGTGGAATTAAGCACGTCATATGGTATTGTGTGCAGGACTGTTTGCGTGTCCAAATCGCAGACACAGTATTTCAAATCATGCAAAGTCAGTATCCTGTTGTCTGCTATTTTTATTGCGTCAGGAAACATGTTCTTTAAAGTGAAATATTTATAGTTGGCACCCGGATAATATGGGAACGACTTGTTCCCCACCAGATATGTCCCATAGTTTATTCTTGGCTGCCTATAAGACGAATCAAGACTGCAGTTTCCTGTCAGCTTGATACCCCCATGCAAGGCTATAACGTTTGGAATCGTATAATACTTAGTCATTGTCTCGGCAGGGCTATGAGAAATATTCACGCTGCTATATGTGCTGTTTACGATATTGAACGATTCTCCTGTGAGACCGCCTGTCGGAGTATACTGCACATAGCTTATCCAGGATTCCAGCATTGTCCTCATAAGACCGCTGTAGCAATACTGAGAATATGAATGTTCATACATAAGTTCCAAATCTGCCGTCACATATTTCGTTTCGTCAATGGAGCCTGTAAGCTCATCAGAAAACTTCAGGTCATATTCTGTTTTAGTAAAATTATCTCCGTTTGTTACCTTGGCATATTTACCTGTATTGCAAAGCACTACCAGGTTCTCATCGTTTATGACAGCGTACAGACCAGCGTCTACATAGTTTTCGTCATTGCTTACGCTTTGCGAAATAGTGAAGGTCGGGGCTGCACCACCGCCGGCCGTAACCCAGTAGCTAGGCTTTGTTGCCGTATAATCAGAACCATGAGCCGCGGCAGCAGCCATAGCCTGACTATAAGCCTCGCTATAGGCTCCCGAGTTAGACTGCTGACCTCCGGCAACAGATACCGCAAGCCCTACATCCCCAAGCATTTTAGTATTGTATTCATCGAATTTCTCCGCCAGGGAGGTCGTTGATGTAATAGCACCGTCCGTATAAGTATTGAAATCAATCAGGACGCTGTTCTTTCTCCCATATACTGTATTTTTTAATATTAACTTATCCTCGTCATACTGGAAACGGT
>CAZTGQ010000043.1:0-4521 GCA_964613345.1 uncultured Acidaminococcales bacterium
AATCTGCATCGGCAACGCCTTGCGCACTCAATTGCAGCAAAAACTCTTGCAATCCTTCCTCTGGATAAGGGTTATCCACCTGACCAAAGTCCGTAGAAATAAAAGTATGGTCAAAACCCACTGCTCGCATTTGCTCTACCACAGCCTCAATAGGCGTCCGCTTTTTAAACACAGTAAAATAGCAATGCTCCACTACCGCCCCTTGCCTAACAGCTTGTCTTTGTTGCTCTGAGCTGTAAATATCGGCAGGATTGTCTCCATGGGTTATCACAAAATGCTCCACCCCATGCTCTTTAGCAGCGTTAAGAACAACAAGGCCTTCCTTAGCACTCAAATGCCCGGTACAAACGATCATTTTATACTGCGCCGCCACTTCCAAAACCTCATGTATACTTGCTAATAGTTGACCTTCATCATCTAAAGCATACAGCAGTTTCTCTGCTTCCTCCATAGGCAACTGAGGATTATGAAAAAGTTTATAGCTTCTGGCATCCATCGTCGGCAGCCAAACAAATTTGCCACCCATTTTCCCACAAGCTTCCACAGCATATGGATTAAATCCACCTAAAGATCGATTTAAAGTAATTCCTCCTGCTACCTGAAACTCAGGAAAAAGCTCCCGCAAAAGAGCCGCTCGTCCTGCCGTTTCGGCATAATGACATTTTAGCCCCATGCCTGCAAAACCGTCAGCAATTAACCGTTTAGCTAATTCTATATCTGTGAATTTGCGCGGACAAACGTCCGGAGAAGCATGAACGTGCAAATCATATCCACCTTTTAGTTCAATCATTTTTTACCCCTTTACTTAATACGGTAAACAAAATGGTATAACGGCGACAACTACCAAGTAGGTTAACAAAACCATGGGTATGCCAACCTTCATAAAATCAGTAAATTTATAATTGGTCCAGCCCACAGTCATCATATTTTGAGGCGCCGCAAAGGGTGTGGCATAGGAAGCTGCGCCTGCCAAAGTAATAATCATAGCAATAGGATAGGGACTAACACCAATTTCCTGTGCAATAGAAATACCAATGGGCATGAACACCAAAATGGTAGGTATATTAGACATAATCTGCGTTAAAAGTGCTGCTGCAAAGAAAATTACCGTAGTAATCATAAAGGGCGTCGGATTATTACCCAGAATTTGAATAATAAGCTTGGCCACTGCATCACCTGCACCACTTGCCTTGACACCGGAGGAAATCACACTTAAGGCACCAACTAAAATAAGACAATTCCAATCAATAGCCTTAAAAGCATCCTTAATACTCATGCAGCCAGCACCCACAATCACACAAGCACCTACTACGGCTGCTACATGCATAGGAATTGCCTTAATACCACTGGCAATAACAACTAATACAGCTGCCATAGTAAGACAAGCAATCAAGGCCTTTTGCTTATTTAAAGGCTTCTTTTCCGTTTGAGCAAATTCAGGGATATAGTCCGTAGCCGGTAAAAATTTGGTGGCCACAAAAGTGAAGTAAAGAGAGCCCACAATAGATACCCCTAAACCAAAAGGCGTGATAGCAAAAAAGCCGAAGGGAGTTAAGCCTAGCTTCCCCATTAAAGCAGCTCCTGCTGCGTTAGAGCCAACACCTACTAAAGTAATAAAGCCACCGAACTGCGCCCCAAACAACAAGCCTAAGAGAGCCTTGGAAGGAGCAATTTCTGCTGATAAACACATGGCGGTAACCAAGGGCGCCATGGCTACCATAACACCAATATTACTACATACAGCACTTAAAAGACAGGAAACAAGTAGAGTAGCCAGAATAATATTGCGCTCACTTTTGCCTGTGACCTTCAGCATTTGCCGACCAATAACATCCGTAATACCGGTGTGAAACAAAGATGAACCAACCACCATCATACCGGCCAATAAAATATTAGTATTATTGTTATAGCCACTAAATATGGCGGAGACCGGCACAATACCGGCATAGGCATAAACTATAGATGCCATAATTGCAGTCACTGCAATAGGAAAGGGCTCCCAAATAAATAAAACTATAGTGACTAAGAGAATTAATAAAGCAAGAAACATTGGTGACATAATTTCCCTCCTAATGGATATCTTTTCCATTAGAATAGACTAATTTATTTGAAAAATCTAACTATATTTTTTAAAGTTTGCTACAAAAAAAACTTGTACCTAAACATATTTTAATCGTCCATAAAGGTGTACCTTTGTGGACGATATTTTATTCAACTATAAAGAAACATTTGCATAAAGAGATAACCACCGCTCTATCTGCGTAGCCAACTCTTCGCCCCCGTCCTTAAGAACAATTAAGCTTTCTTTGATATTTGCCTGTGGTTGCCATTTTTTTAAATCCTTAGCCAAATTGGCACCGCCGCCTCCGCCATGGGTACAAAAGGGCATAACAACTTTAGCAGCTAGATTAAGCTTTTTTAAGCATTGTAGCATGGGCAAGGACCAACCATACCACCACACCGGAGAACCCAGAAAAATACGATCATAGCTAGCAATATCATCCGGTAATTCCACCACAGGCCTACTTTTATGGGTGAAAATCTCTTTCCCGGCCTGAGCCACACACACTGCATAGGTAGTTGAATATGGTTTCGCCAAGGTCAATTCAAATAAATCCGCACCAGTTTTTTCTCCAATAATTTGAGCCATTTTACGCGTATTACCTGACCAAGAATAATAAATTACTAAATCCTTCATTACCTCTTCCTCCTAACTTCCAACACACCATTTATATTAAAATTCATAGCTCTATGTTTAAATTTCCCTGCGGTGACCTATAGTCAAAGCCAAAATAATAAGCCTATTATCATCTATTTCACACAACAAACGATAGGCACCAATTCTATAACGCCATTGACCCTTTTTATTGGCAACTAAAGCCTTTCCGTGTATACGCGGATTACTGCATCCCACAAGGTTTTTCACAATCCAGGACTTTAGCATTTTTTGTGTATACATATCTAGCTTTCTGAATTCACGCTCAAATCTTGCTGTAGCTTCAATTTCATATTTCATATATTAAGCTCTTCCCAGAGTTTATCAATGGATCGACTCTTCTCGCCACTCTGCACATATTCCGTCTTTGCTTCACTAGCAACAGCAAGATCATATTCATCCTCAATTTTCTCAAAAAGAGCCTTCTTAAACACCTCTCCTACCGTAGCATCATGTAATTTAGCATAGCTATTTACTAAATTTCTTTCCTCTTGCGTTAAACGAATAGAAAATGCCATAAAATTAAGCTCCCTTCCTTTTAGTACATTGTACTATGCGCCGTTCTGACTTGTCAATTTGTAGCTACTTTCTCATTCCTGTTCTACTGCACTTTAAAACAACAAAATAGATTTTACTCTCCAAACATACAACCTTTATGCTTATTAAATTTCACCTCTAATCATAACCTCTATCCTAGACTTAAATACTTATGTTATAATTCATGTTAGAATATGTTTTTTTAACATGAAACAACAATATGCGCCTTACTAAATTTTACCCTTGAGGAGAAGAATTATGCTAGACTTAAAATCCACCTGTAAAATTGCCGTTATTCAGGCAGCACCAATTATGTTTGATAAAGTGGCATGCACAAAAAAAGCAATTGGGCAAATAAATACAGCCTCTCAAAATGGTGCTCAGCTCATAGTCTTTCCCGAGCTTTTTATTCCCGGCTACCCCTACGGCATGACTTTTGGCTTTACTACCGGTAGCAGAACAGCAGAAGGACGCCTAGATTGGAAATACTATTATGATAATTCTATTGTTATTCCGGGGCCTGAAACTGCTCTTTTGGCTGAGGCTGCCAAAAAAGCCAAGACTTACGTAAGTATCGGTGTTTCAGAGCGAGATGCCACGTCGGCCACTCTCTACAACAGCAATATCGTTTTTTCTCCAGAGGGCAAAATTGATGCTGTCCACAGAAAGCTCAAGCCTACAGGCGCAGAACGCGTCATCTGGGGCGATGCCAATCAAGATTATTTCCCCATAACGCAATCTCCTTGGGGGCCCATTGGCAGCTTAATTTGTTGGGAAAGCTATATGCCCTTGGCTAGAGTTGCTCTCTATCAAAAGGGAGTCACTATCTACATTTCACCCAATACAAATGATAATAAAGAGTGGCAATCCACCATCCAACATATAGCCATCGAAGGACATTGCTTCTTTGTTAACTGCGATATGTTCTTCACCAAAGCTATGTATCCGTCTACACTGCATTGCCCAGAGGAGATTGCTAAGCTGCCAGAGGTCGTCTGTCGTGGTGGAAGCTGCATTATAGATCCCTACGGCCATTATGTAACTGCCCCTGTGTGGGATAAAGAAGACATTATTTATGCCACCTTAAACCTGGAAATGGTCCCCATGAGCCGTATGGAATTTGACAGCTGTGGTCACTACAGTAGACCGGATGTTTTAGAATTAAAGGTAAAAGAATAACTGAAATCTACTTTAGTTACTCTTAAATTCTTTTCTACACGCAAATAACCTCCCCTGGACGGGAGGTTATTTGCGTTCTAAGTGTAGAA
>CAZTGQ010000043.1:4531-10021 GCA_964613345.1 uncultured Acidaminococcales bacterium
CTGCTCCTTTGATAACTCAACTTTTTCTTGCTTTCAGTAGACGCAATAATAATATTTGTTTCAACCTGTTAAAAAACTAGGCCTAACAGGTAAAAACCTGTTAGGCCTAGTTTTTATTCACTACGCATCTTCTGCATTTTAAATTAAGCTTGATACTATAAAGTTAAAAACAATAGCACAAATGATACTACTTGGCACAGCAACAACACACCAATTCTGTTAAAATTCACAGTGTGTCCACATGCTAATAATTTTAATAGTCTTTTCTTTCTCCAAAACTTCATACACAAATCTATGCTTTATATTGATTCGTCTGGATATTGCTCCACGCAAGTCTCCTTGTAGTTTTTCCAAAGGTGGCGGTGTCTGATAGGGATTTTTTCGCACAATCTCCAATAAAGCCTTAGCTTTATTATCAAGCCCTGCATTTTTCAACCTTGCTATATCACGAAAGGCAGCTTTTGTATAAACAATCGAGTACATTACCACTCAACCTCATTTTCCTGTAAGCATTCGTCAAGCGGTGTACTTAAGCCCTTTTGAATTTTTTCTTTCATAGTAGGAATAGAAGTTAAATACAGTGTTTCCATCAGTCCATTATAGTCTTCCTCGCTAATAATTACGGCATTTCCTTCCTTAGTCGTAATATTAACCGGCTCATTAAATTTAACAGTTTGCTCTAACAAAGAAAAAATATTTTTTCTGAAATTTGTAACATTGGTGTTTATCATATTCCTCGCCTCCTATCACGTACATTATAACGTACATATTGTAGGATGTCAATTTCTTCCAAGGATTACACTCCTCTAACTTGCCAATTTGTACTTTGCAGCAGATTTTCCACCTCATGATAAAATTGATATGTTATAATGGAAAAATATAATCACAAAAAATATTCAAAATGCACAACAAAAATAATTGCTCTCCGGAGGCACTATGTTAAGCTTTCTCAACCTACAATATTTTTTGGCCGTAACTGAAGAAATGAATTTCAATGCTACCGCAAAAAAACTTCACGTGACTCAGCAAAGTCTCAGTGGACATATAAGAAAACTAGAAGAATATTTTGGCGTAAAACTTTTCAATTATGGTCCTCCCTTGGAAATAACAGTAGCCGGTCTTTTGCTAAAAAAACATGCTCATATTATTTTAACCAATGCCAAAGAGCTAGAAGACGATATGTTAGAAATTAAAGCCGCCAAAAGTGGCACCATAAATTTTGGCTGTACCTACGCCCGTGCTCAATTTCTTTTACCTCCTGTTATTCGCACCTTTCGCGAAAAATATCCTTTTATTAAGATTAACATGATTGAAGGCAATACGCCACAAATAGAAGAACTGCTACATAAAAATGCTGTGGATATCGCCATTGGTTATACACCAAGCAATAAAAAAAACATTACTAGTATCCCTCTGTACAAAGATCCTTATTTGCTGGTCGTCCACCCCTCAATACTCTCGCAATCATTTCCTGAACGCAAACCTATTGATTTTCGCTGCTACAGCGAGGAAATAATTCTTGAGATTATTCAACATTGTCCTTTCCTAACGCTCACACCTAATACCACCATCGGTCGCATTGGTCGTGAGTACTTGGAGCATATGAACATAACACCAGATACTTTACTAGAATTAAAGGATGTCGGAACCTTGCTTTCCATGTGCTACTCCCAAATGGGTTTTATGTTTTGTCCCCAAAGTTTAGTACGAAAATCATGCTATCGTTTTTCTCAAGAACATATGATTTATCCCTTACCCCATCAAGCTCCATTATTGATAGCCATAAACTATCCTTCAAGCAAAAAACAATCCAGCATCATCCAAGCATTTACTAAAATACTCCAGGATGAGCTGGTAGACTAAATATCCTTTTTACTTTTTAATCTCAAGCCTACCATGATGATAGGTAGTCAAAACCTCATAGCCTTGACTTGTGATAAGTACTGTATCTGAATGCCTCACGCCGCCCCAAGTAATATCCATAATCCCTGGTTCTACACTAATGACCATACCACTCTTTAGAAGCATCGTATTATCCCCCGTAATAGACGGGAACTCATGTGCGGAACAACCAATACCATGTCCTACCCTACCAGGTAATATATCACCAAAGCCATGTTCTACATACACCTTAGTCGCCGCTTCGTAGAGTTCTCGCAATTGTACTTCAGGTCGCAGGACAGTGAAAACAGCTTCTCTAGCCTCTAGCATAGCAGCATATGCTCTTGCTCTGATGCCAGTAACGTCTCCCACAAGAATGGTCCGCTCCAACTCACCATGATAGCCATCTACCTTTGCCCAAGCAATAGGCAAAGTTAAATCACCGTCTTGTGGGTAATAAGCTCGAGGGCAATCACAGCCATAAGCAATTCGTCCATTAGATAAACACCAGACGTTTAAACTGTCAACCACACCCCCTTCAGACGTTCCATACCCACAGACCTCGCTGTCAGGGTATTTTTTTTGCCACATTTTACGCATAGCATACTGTCCTTCAGTAGATGCTTGTGCTTCGCTATAACCATTCCGCAGGCACTCTATAGCAATAGTTAAACCCTCATCTACTAAAACGGATGCTTTTCTTATAGCCGCTATTTCCGATTCATCTTTTACTAATTTCATATTATTAATCAAATTTGAAACAGAAACTATACTTTTTGGATGTAAATAATCTTCTACTGCTTTATATACCGCAACATTAACAAAATCTGCTTCCAGTCCGATTTCTCCTGACACTGTACCAAGTATCCGTGTAATTGCTTCTATCGGTTCCATAGCTACGGGAATCGTTCGTCCCCATTTGCCATAGGATTGAATATTATCTAAACAGGCCTCTTCCTGAGCATGATTAAGGCGCAAGCTATGCACCAAAAGACAGCTATCACCATTTGCTTTCACCAGCACATATGCGGGATGAGAATTCAAAACAGGATTAAAATTGCTAAAGTACATTATATTCTGTGGTTTAGCAATAATTACCGTTTCTATCCGCTGCTCCTGCATTTGTCGACACAAGTTTTCTATTCTTTTTTTTATATAATATTTACTAGACAACACGATGTCCCCCTTATAATATACCTTCCTATTATAAGTTTAAAAACATAGTGTTGTCTAGTTTTATAATTTTAAATTATCTTTAATATATCTCTTTACTTAAAATTTTATCATTCGTTGTATTAATATATTATTTTTATAAACCGGTCCAACCTATTGATTGCAAATACATAGTAACTATAACCGCAACTAAAATTTGAAAACCGATTATTTTTATAGCCCAACGGAAGTATTTAGGGAAATTAACATGAGCCATAGCTAAGCCACCCATAAGTGTACCATTTAATGGTGTTATCAGATTACTTAATCCATCGCCAAACTGAAATGCCTGTACCGTAACCTGTCTCGTAATACCTATTAAATCAGCCATTGGCGTCATAAGAGGCATAACCACGGCTGCTTGACCGGAACCGGATGGAATTAAAATGTTAACAACAGCATTGACAACTACCATAAACCCAGCACCAATAATAGGTCCTAACTGACCTAAGGGTAAACTTACCCAGTTAACTATAGTATCTAAAATTTTACCATTTTTTAAAATCAGAGATACTGCGCTGGCGATACCTACCACAAATGAAGCATTCACCATGGGGCCACAGCCTTTGATAAACTTTTTAGCAATTTCGTTCATGCCAAATCCTGAAAGCATACCGGAAACAATTGTCAGCCCCAAAAAATAAGAAGCTATTTTATTAGCAGTCCAACCGAACTTAATAGTACAACCCACACACACAACAACTCCTAATAAAAATGTTCCTACTACAAGCAATTGTTTTTTAGTCAGTTTGATATTATCCGGATTAACATGTTGTCCATCTTCACCCTCTAAATTACCAACTATCGTCTTAGGGTCCATCCCCGGTTCATAATTAAGACTTTTTGTAGGATCCTTAGATATTTTCTTATAATAGTGTACCGTAATCAAATACATAAAAATTATATTAGCAATACAACAAACTGCGCGAGGTCCGCTGCCAGAAAAAATAGGTACTTCGGCAATCATCTGTGCTACACCTAAAACATTAGGATTGGCAAAACCAACAGAGAAACCAGATTGCATACCAAAATATATCATCATAAAACCAAGAAAGTCATCTCCATTTAAAGCACGTGTCAAAAACATACCAATAGGAATAATTGCTAAACCAATATTGCCAAACACACCGGCTGAATTTCCCAGTCCCAAAGAAAACATAATTAAAGCAATAGCTACAGCTTCTCTACCACGCAATTTTCTTGCCATAACCGTAAACGCTGTAGACAGCGCCTTAGTCTCTTCCAACATATGAATACCGGCCCCAACAAAGAAAATCATAAATATTGTACGTCCTGAATTAACATACCCCTGAAAAATGGCTTGTAACATATCCCATGGCGTTTGAGGTGTCCCTTTTATAACATGATAACTACCTGCTACTACCTTACTAATTTTTCCGGCAGTCACACGATCAAAAGTGCCCGCTGGCACTATCCAAGTCAAAGCCATGGATACAAAACAGAGCATAAATAAAAGGGCATACACATTAGGAAATTTTTTTCCCGTATTTCCACTTTTTTCTCCCATTACTACACCTACCTCCCTTTATTTTGACAATAATTCAAGGCCCACCACGCCTGCAATGCGCTACCATAAGCAATGGCCTCTTCATTAAACACTACCTTAGCGCTATGCTGCCCGTAGGGATATCCTTCCAACAAGTTAGGCCCCGCTCCTATAGACATACTTGCAACGCGTGTTAATTTCTCCGTAATAAACGCAAAATCCTCAGAACCGTATTTGATATCAGGGCCAACCGCAATTTGCTCCTTAGGAATAACATCACCAGCCTTTTCTAAGAGAAAGTCAACAAACTCTGGTGTAGTTGCCAGAGAAGGCATTGTATTTACCACTCTATACTCTATGTCAACATTAAAAGCAGCCGCCATACCACCTATAGCTTCCTGTATTCTCTTTTCTAAATACAGCCGACTCGTTTCGTCATAGGTTCTTAAACTACACTGCATGGTTACAGTTTCAGGAATAATATTATAAGAATCTCCTGTTTTCAAAGAAATAATAGAAAAGATATTATGCGTAAATACATTTACTTCTCTTGCCACAATACTATTAAGTACATTATAAAGTTGAACCGCGATATTAACTGGATCCTTCCCCTCAAAAGGTCTTGCTCCATGGGCCCCTTTTCCATGAATAATAACGTCAAAGGACGTATTTGAAGCAAACATTTTTCCCTTACCATAACCTAATTTTCCTAAGGGGAATTTTGCATTTACATGCATGGAAATACCTGTATCTAGCCCATACTTTTCTAAAAAGGCATTTTCCATAAGTGCTTTCGCACCCTCTCCTGTTTCCTCCGCTGCTTGAAAAAGACCAACTACTCTACCATTCAAATTTTCTCTTTGTAAAAGTCGCAATGCACCTAACAAAAT
>CAZTGQ010000044.1:0-10000 GCA_964613345.1 uncultured Acidaminococcales bacterium
CCTGTGAAGCCGGAGATTTTGGGCTCTAGAGATATAGCCTATAGCAAGGAATTAGTTCAAGGAGTGAAGGAGCACGAAAAAAGCATCGATGAGGAAATAGACGGAGCAGCCAAGGAATGGTCCTTGGAAAGAATGAGCTCCTTAGATAAAATTTTGCTGCGGGTTGCTGTTTATGAAATGTTTTATGCTGTGGACAGGACACCTCATTCTGTAGCTATTAATGAGGTGGTAGAGCTTTCCAAGGCTTATGGTGGAGATGAGACTCCTGGGTTTATTAACGGCATTTTAGGAGCTTTGGTGAAAAAACATGGCTAAGGAAAAAGTAATTCTAGGCATTGATACTAGTTGTTATACAACTTCTATAGCGGTGATGAATCTTCAAGGGCAGCTTCTGGCAGATGAAAGACAAATCTTGGAGGTGAAAGAAGGTGGCTGTGGTTTAGCCCAGTCCGAGATGGTTTTTCAACATACCCGTAATCTGCCGAAGCTTATGAACAAGATAAATTTTGCTGATCTTAAGCTCTGTGCTGTGGCCGCTACAAATAAGCCTCGACCCTTAGTAGATTCCTATATGCCTGCTTTTTTAACAGGCTTTGGGCTGGCTCAAAATTTAGCTCAGGTTTTATCTCTGCCTCTTTACGCTCTTAGTCATCAGGAAAATCATTTAGCTGCAGGATTATGGTCTGCTAAGGGACCGGAGGAAGATAGATTTCTACTTCTTCACGGTTCCGGTGGTACTACCGACGTCCTTTTAGTGGAGGGACATTTAAGTAATGGAGTTCTTCTTACACTTGTAGGTGAAAGCGTTGACCTACATGCAGGACAGTTTGTGGATAGAGTGGGAGTATCCTTAGGGTTATCTTTTCCTGCGGGACCGTCTTTAGAAAAGCTAGCCCAAGAGGCAGATAAACATGTATTGCTGCGTCCTTGGATTAAGGAAAACAAAATCAGCTTTTCAGGTATTTGCTCTAAGGCTCAGCGTCTAGCTGAAGCTGGTACTAATAAGGCAGAACTGGCTCTTGGCGTGGAAGATGCCTTGGGTAGGGGGTTTGCTAAGCTACTCACTAATATTTGTCAGCAGCATGCTTTACAGGAAGTGCTTTTAGTAGGTGGTGTTTGTAGTAATGCTTATGTCCGTCAGCTACTGCAGGAGCTCTTAGCTAAAAAGAGAATTAACACCTTTATGCCTGCACCTAGGTATAGTGGAGATGGAGCGGTGGGAGCTGCTTATTACGGCCTAACTAAGGTAAGGAGCAGGATGAATGGATCAGGTGTGGAGTGTTAGTGATATTAATCAAAAAATAAAAGAGCTTATAGCCGGAGAGGGAACCTTTGCCCACGTGGAGGTGGAGGGAGAGATTTCTAATTTCAAGAAATACCCTTCCGGCCATTGCTATTTCAATTTGAAGGATGAAAAAAGCAGTCTAAAAGCGGTAATGTTTGCCGGGTATGCACGCTATCTCAAGGAAATACCTCATAATGGGGATAAGGTTCTAGCTCTGGGTAGACTTGATGTTTATGAGCGTGACGGTGTCTATCAGCTTTATACAGAAATGCTTTTACCACAGGGTACAGGTGCTTTAATGCTGGCCTATGAGCAGCTGAAAAAGAAACTGGAATTAGAAGGACTTTTTGCTGTAGAACGAAAAAAGCAGTTACCTGTGGAGCCAAAGGCTATTGGCCTTGTGACTTCCTCCGCAGGAGCAGCTGTGAGAGATATTATTAAGGTCGTGAGAAAAAGAAATCCCGGTGTGAAGCTCATACTTTACCCCGTGAGAGTTCAAGGTGAGCAGGCTTCTCAAGAGATTGCCAAGGGCATTGCTTTCTTTAATAAGCATAAGCTGGTTGATATGCTTATTGTAGGCAGAGGCGGTGGTTCTAAGGAAGATTTATGGGCTTTTAATGAGGAGATAACGGTGAGAGCTATTGCTGCTTCGCAGCTACCTCTTATCTCTGCTGTAGGACACGAAATTGATTTTACCCTAGCTGATTTTGCCTCAGATGTACGTGCAGCTACGCCCTCTGCGGCAGCGGAGATTGCTGTTACTGACAGGCAAGCGGTAAAGCAAAGAGTTGGAGTTTTACAAACACGCTTACATCGTGGCCTGCGTAATATGAGGCTTTTGCGACTCCAGCGTTGGGAGAAAATTAAAGCCTCTTGGATTTTCAAGGACCCTCTTAGAATCTGGGAAAATAAGGCTCAAGCTGTAGATAATTTAGGACAGGGTTTAAGGGCAAGCACGGAGGAGCTGCTTAGCTTAAAAAAGCAGCAGCTAGCTTTAGCAAAAATTAAATTGGAAGCCTTAAGCCCTTTAGCAGTTTTAGCCAGAGGCTATACCATTACTACGGATGCTAAGGGTGAAATAATTAAGAATTCTAAGGGTCTTAAAGCTGGGGCTATTATTGCTACCAGATGGGATCAGGGAATGGTTCGTTCACAGGTGTTGGAAGGGAGTAGGGATGATGACGGGCAAGAAAACCATGAGCTTTGAAGATAGTCTAGCTAAGCTGGAAATAATAGTAGAAAAGCTAGAGAGTAATGAATTACCCCTAGAGGAGGCACTAAAGCTTTTTCAAGAGGGAGTGACCTTAGAAAAGTCTTGCTCTGAGCAATTAGCTAAGGTGGAAAAAGAGGTCCAAAAGGTTATGGAAAATAGTGACGGTAGCTACAGCCTGGAGCCTTTAGAGGAGGTTGAAGAAGAATAATGGATTTTGCTGAGTATATGGAAGAACGTAAGCAGCTCGTTAATACCTATCTTAAAAAGAAAATGGCGGGAGAAAGCATTTCTAAGGTTGATGAGGCTATGAGCTATAGTCTTTTGGCTGGGGGAAAAAGATTAAGACCACTACTTTTAATGGCAGCAGCGGATGCCGTAGGAGCAGAGGGTACAAAGCTTTTGCCTGTGGCCTGTGGCTTAGAAATGATTCATACCTATTCTCTTATTCATGATGATTTGCCTGTTATGGATAATGATGACTATCGTCGTGGTAGACTAACCAATCATAAGGTCTATGGAGATGCTTTAGCTCTCCTAGCTGGTGATGGACTGTTAACCAAGGCTTTTCAGGTGATGCTGGAGCAAAAGGATGTGGCACCGGAAACCATAGTTCGAGTAGTTGGCCTAATTGCGGCATGTGCAGGTCCCTGTGGTATGGTAGGAGGCCAAGTGCTGGATCTAGCGGCAGAGGGAAGGAAAATTTCTCAGGAAGAGATGAAGGCCATTCACGAGGCCAAAACAGGTGCATTATTTAAGGCTGCTCTTTGTGGAGGAGGCCTTTTAGGCGGAGCTAGGCCTGAAGAGCAAGCTGCCCTAGAAAGGTTTGCAGAGCTTTTTGGCCTCGCTTTCCAAATTACAGATGATATTCTAGATGTGACCGGCAATGCTAAGGAAATGGGCAAGGCCACTGGTAGTGACAGCAAGCTGGAAAAAGCTACTTACGTATCGCTCTATTCCTTGGACAAGGCACAGGAAATTGCAGCAGCTACCTTGCAAGAGGCAATGGACGTTCTGAGCATCTTTGGAGATAAGGCAGAGCCCTTGAGAGTAATGACACAGCTTTTATATAACCGAAAGCAATAAACGGGGAAGGAAATGTTCTTATGGCGGTTTTAGACAAAATAAATGAATCAGCAGATATTAAAGCCCTCACGCCGGAAGAAATGACGGCTTTAGCAGAGGAAATAAGACAGCTAATGATCCAAGTGCTAGCTAAAAACGGTGGACATCTTGCTCCTAATTTAGGTGTGGTGGAGTTAACCTTGGCCTTGCATAGAGTTTTCCGTTTGCCGGAGGATAAAATTGTCTGGGATGTGGGGCATCAGGCCTATATCCATAAAATTATTACCGGTCGCAAAGAGGCCTTTAAAACCATCAGACAGTACGGTGGTCTTTCCGGTTTCCCCAAAAGACAAGAAAGTCCCTGTGATGCCTTTGGTACTGGACATTCCAGCACCTCCATTTCCGGAGCGTTGGGCTATGCCTGTGCCAGAGATTTAGCAGGAGATAAGTATAATGTGCTGGCGGTGATAGGTGATGGTGCCTTAACCGGTGGTGAAGCCATGGAAGCCCTTAGTAACGCCGGATCCATGCAAAAGAAAATAATTGTAGTGCTTAACGACAACGAAATGTCCATTGCTAAAAATGTAGGAGCACTATCTGAATATCTATCTACTATTCGTACGGATCCAACCTATTCTCGGGTGAAGATGGAGGTAGAGGCTGTTATTAAAAGCATTCCTTCTATTGGTAGCGACTTAGCTAGAGGCGCTATGCGTTTAAAGGATAGCTTGAAATATTTTTTAGTTCCTGGGATGTTCTTTGAAGATTTGGGCTTTAAATATCTGGGCCCCATTGATGGACATGATTTAGAGGCCCTAGAGGATATTTTTACTAAGGCTAAGGCTATTAATGGACCTGTTTTTGTTCATGTTATTACGCAAAAGGGACGTGGTTATAAGCCGGCAGAATTACAACCTAATAAATTTCATGGTACGGGACCCTTTGATATAGCTACAGGTGCTAAATTAGTTAATCCTGAGGCACCCATTACCTATACCGAGGTCTTTGGCAAAACCTTGGTGGAGCTGGCTCAGCATAAGAAAAGCTTGGTGGCTATTACAGCGGCTATGCAGGACGGTACAGGCTTGACAGGATTTGCTAAAGCTTATCCGGAGCGTTTCTTTGATGTAGCTATTGCAGAGCAGCACGGTGTTACTTTGGCGGCAGGAATGGCTTGTAATGGACTGCATCCTGTGGTAGCTATTTATTCCACCTTTATGCAAAGAGCTTTTGACCAAATCCTACACGATATTTGCATCCAAAATTTACCTGTCACACTTTGCTTGGACAGAGCAGGCTTAGTGGGTGATGATGGCTATACTCATCACGGCGTTTTCGATTATTCTTACCTGCGGTTAATGCCTAATATGACTATTATGGCACCTAAGGATGAAAATGAATTGCAGCATATGTTAGCTACAGCAGTAAATCATCCAGGTCCTACAGCTATTCGTTATCCTAGAGGCTCAGGCGTAGGGGTGAAGCTGGAGGAGGAAATACATACTCTGCCCCTAGGCAAAGCTCAGGTGCTCAGCAGAGGAGAGGATGTAGTGCTTTGGGCCTGGGGCTCCATGGTTGAAGTAGCAGCCCAAGCTGCTAAGGTTCTAGAGGAAAAGGGCCTTACCGTAGGACTTGTGAATGGTCGTTTTATAAAACCCTTGGATAGAGAAGCCTTGCAGGAAGTAGCTTCTAACGCTAAGCTCTTAGTCACCCTAGAGGAAAATACCCTTATAGGCGGAGCGGGAGAAGGAGTTTTAGCCGCTCTTAATGAAATGGGCTTGGGCGCTACGGTGAAGGTGCTGAATTTAGGTATACCGGATAGCTTTGTACCGCAAGGAGACAAAAAACTGCTCTTTAGAGATTTGGGCTTAGATAGTGTCGGCATTGCTGAGACGGTACTTAAAAAATTAGCAGCAGAATCAAAGGAGTAATTATGGAGAAAGAACGTCTAGATGTGTTCTTGGTCAATAAGGGACTATATGAGTCTAGAAGCAGAGCTCAGGCTGCCATTATGGCAGGAGAAATTCTTGTGGATGAGGAAAAGATAGATAAACCGGGAACCCTGGTGAAAATATCCTCTGCTATCAGGATCCTGGGAAATAAATTACCCTATGTTTCTAGGGGTGGACTCAAGCTAGAAAAAGCATTGCAGGTTTTTCCCTTGGAGATAGAGGGTAAGGTTTTTGCTGATTTGGGTGCTTCTACAGGAGGCTTCACTGATTGTGCTTTGCAGAAAGGTGCAGCAAGGGTCTATGCTATTGACGTTGGGTATGGTCAGCTAGCTTGGAAGCTCAGGCAGGATCCCAGAGTAATTAATATGGAAAGAACCAATGTAAGGTTCCTCCAGGAAGCTTCCTTGCCGGAGCCTATTGATATTGCTACCATTGATGTAGCCTTTATCTCTTTGGACAAGGTTTTACCCAGTACTTATAAAATTTTAGGTCCTCAGGGTAAGGTGGTCGCTCTTATTAAGCCTCAATTTGAAGCAGGTAGAGAGCATATTGGAAAAAAAGGTGTGGTGAAGGAGCCTGGGGTTCACAAGGATGTGATTACTAAGGTTTTAGCATTAGCCAGAGAACTAGAATTCAAAGCCTTAGGACTGGATTATTCGCCTATTAAAGGACCTGAGGGGAATAGAGAATACTTGCTATATTTAGGTAAGGAGGGGGACGATGTTGTCACCTCCCAGCTAGTGGAAGCAATTGTTAATGCTTCGCACGGAAATTTATAATGAGGGCTAAGATGAAAAAACAATTGGTGGGAATTTTTCCTAATTTAGAAAAAGAATTAGTGCGCCGTGAATTACCTAGATTTGTCGCCTATTGTGGTCAAGAAAATTTAGAAATTGCTTTGCCTATAGAA
Organism: uncultured Acidaminococcales bacterium; assembly: GCA_964613345.1. Taxonomy (GTDB): domain Bacteria; phylum Bacillota; class Negativicutes; order Acidaminococcales; family Acidaminococcaceae; genus CAZTGQ01. The sequence goes on from CAZTGQ010000044.1 coordinate 6,423, forward strand.
ATAGCCAAGGCCTACGGCACTCAAAGCTATCAGGTGGACAAGCCAAAAACCTTGGCACAGCTTACAGAGGCTGTTACCTTAGGCGGGGACGGCACCATTTTGCGTGCTACGCCCTATATTGCTCCTTTAGGTATTCCTCTTTTGGGTATTAACTTAGGCCGTTTAGGTTTTTTAACTGAGGTAGGCCTTTCCAATATGGCGGAAGCTCTCTCTAAATTAAAAAAACATGACTATACCTTGGAAAAAAGAAGCATGCTTCAGGCTGAGGTTTGGAGCGGTAGAAAGAAAGTGAAACAGGCTCATCACGCTATCAATGAAGTGGTTTTGGCCGGTTCCAATGTTTCCCGCTTAACTCACTTGACGGTGCGTATTCAGGGGCAGCATTCTGCTAACTATCCCTCCGATGGTTTAATTATTGCTACAGCTACTGGTTCTACAGCTTATTCCCTATCTGCAGGAGGACCTATTGTCCATCCTAGCTTGGAGGTTAGTGTGCTGACACCAATTTGTGCTCATGCTCTTCATGCAAGACCAATGATTATTCCTTTAACCGATAAAATAGAAATGGAGCCCTGTGCCCCCTATGGTGATATCTTTCTTTCAGCTGACGGCTTGATGCTCTGCTCTATTAAACCTGAACAAAGAGTTGTGGTACAAAAAAGTCCTTATGCTTTGCATTTTGTTAGATTTAAGAAAGACTCTTACTATGAAACCTGGCAAAATAGGCTCTTACGTAAAGAGGAAGGTCTATAGAGGAGGGGTTAGTTATGAAGATTACAAGACAGGATGCTATAAAAAAGATTATTACAGGACAGAATATAGAAACTCAGGGAGAACTTACTGAGGCACTAAAATTAGCAGGCTTCAAGGTAACCCAAGCCACCGTTTCTAGGGATATTAAAGAAATGATGCTGGTGAAGGTACCGGATAATTTGGGGAAGTATCGTTATAGCTTTCCTCAGGATCCTCATAAAATCATTACACCTGACCGTATGGAGTACACCTTTAGAAGCTCCGTGGTTTCCATTGCTTCAGCGGAAAATATTGTAGTTCTCCGTACCTTGCCGGGCACAGCTCAGGTGGTGGCCTATGCTCTGGATTGCTTAAATTTGCCAGAGGTTTTAGGTACCGTAGGGGGAGATGATACCGTTTTTCTCTGTGTGGAAAGTAAGGAAAAGGTTGAAGTAGTTAAAAATAAATTATTCTCTGTGAAGAAATAGAGGAGCATATGTTAACATCTTTGCAAATTAAAAACTTTGCCTTAATTGAAGATGTGTGTATCGATTTTACTCCAGGCTTTAATGTTTTTACCGGTGAAACTGGAGCGGGTAAATCAATCCTAATCGATGCCTTTGGTGTGGTCCTAGGAAATAGGGCCTCCTTGGAGTACTTGAGACAAGGTGCTGAATTTTACTGGGTGCAGGGCGTTTTTGATATTTGCGGACAAAAAGAAATTTTGGCGGAGTTAACCGCTATGGATATGACGGTGGAGGAGGATACTCTTTTTCTTCGTCGTAAGGTACTCAGTAATGGCAAAAGTCAAGCTTTTGTCAATGACAGGCAGGTACCTGTTAATGTTTTATTAAGGCTGGGGGAGCTATTGGTAGATATTCATGGTCAACATGAAAATCAAGCACTACTCCAAAGTGCTACACCGCTTTTGCTGGTAGATATTTATGGTGGGGTAGAGCTTGAGAAGCTGCGAAATAGTTACCAAGAGAGCTTTCACGAGTATAAGCTTGTGCAGGAGGAATTAAATAAGCTAGAAAATAGTTATAGTCATCAGGATGAAGATAAGGAGCAGCTTGCTCATACCATAGAGGAAATTAATAAGGCTAACCTAGTAATAGGTGAGGATGAAAAATTAAGAGAGAAAATTCAAAAGCTAAGCAATCATGGGAAAATTATTGAAGCACTATCTCTGGCCCATCAGCTTTTAAATGGGGATGAGGAAGCTGCCGGTGTTTTGGCAGGGCTGACCATAGCAAAGCAAAATGTGGAAAAAGCTGCTACCTATGATGAAAATTTGCAAGCAGTGGGAGAAAATATGACTACTGCCTGGCTTAGCTTGGACGAAGCCAGACAAGAATTAGGCAGTTATTTATCCCAGGATGAGTTTGATACCGCCAGCTTAAATGGCTATCAAGAACGTTTAGATTTACTCTTTAGATTAAAGCAGAAATATGGTGGTTCGCTAGAGGATGTACTGGCGTATTTAACTAAGGCTCAGGCAGAATATACTGCTTTGGATAATTTAGAAGAGAAGCAGAGCCAAAAAAGAAAGCAGCTGGAAGCCTTAAAGGAAGAAGTGTGGACTAAGGGTAGACATTTAAGTGTGTTAAGACAAAAGGCCGGGAAAAAATTAACGTCAGCAGTTACTTGTCATATGAGAGATTTAGCTATGGAGCAGGGTGAGCTAGTAGTAAGGCAAGAGGAGTTAGGCCAAGCCGGCCAGTTAGGTCTGGATAGACTGGAATTTCTTTTCACGGCCAACGCCGGCATTTTGCCTAAGCCTTTGGCAAAAATTGCCTCCGGAGGAGAATTATCCAGAGTTGCACTGGCGGTGAAGGCGGTGCTTTTGGAGAAATTCGGTGCACCTACCATGGTTTTTGACGAAATAGATACCGGTGTAGGTGGAGTTACAGCACAGAAAATGGCAGAGAAAATCGCCATTATTGCTTTGACCAGACAGGTTATCTGTGTAACTCATTTAGCGCAAATAGCTTCTTATGGGGATAATCATCTCTATATTAAAAAAGAGTCTAGAGAGGGAAAAACCTATACCTTAGTGGAGCCCTTGGGACAAAAGGAAAGAGTAGAAGAGATACGAAGAATGTCGGGTGGTACTAATGCTACCGAGGCTGCCAGTAAAAATGCTCAGGAGCTTTTGGAGCTGGCAGAGAGCGTGAAGAAAAAAATTAAGGAGTCAAAAAAACATGAAGAAAATACACCAGGCTAACTTAGACGAAAAACAACTAAAAACTAAGCAGGTTTTTGCCGGTCATCTACTCAAGCTATGGGTGGATCAGGTAGAATTACCCAATGGGCATACTTCTAGCAGAGAATATATTAAGCATCAAGGTGCAGTAGGTATTCTACCCATCCTTGAGGATGGACGTATAGTTTTTGTGAAACAGTGTCGCTATGCAGTGGACAGTGTTATTTATGAAATTCCTGCCGGCAAGCTAGAAATAGGAGAGGACCATTTGCTTTGTGCTCAAAGAGAGCTGTCCGAGGAAACAGGCTATAGTGCCGACAGCTGGCAGAGGCTCACCACTATTGTGACTACTCCGGGTTTCACTAATGAAGCTATTGATCTTTATGTGGCTAAGGACTTAACTTTAGGCGAGCAGCATCCGGATGAGGATGAATTTTTAGAGGTAGTTGCTTTTACGCCCCAAGAGGTACGTCAGATGGTTATAAACCAAGAAATTTTCGATGCTAAGACTTTATCCGCCCTTCTTTTGTATTTTTATGCGGAAGATAAGATATAAAAGTATATTTTTTTAAAAAAGTGTAAACATTTCCCTTACTTTATGCTATAATTTGATTATTCTTATACAAAGTGTGCAATAAAG